>JBFIDI010000127.1:0-12285 GCA_041581405.1 Burkholderiaceae bacterium | reverse complement strand
GAGTCTGCGGACCGTCTTTCACTTCAGGCTCCGCGCGCGAGCGCGCGTTCGCGGATGGCGTCGAAATCCGCCGGCGGCGTGTGCAGGTCGAGCCGGCGGCCGGCCTTGACGATCTGGCTCGGTATGTCGTGCTCGATCAGCGCCGGCAGGCGCTGCGCAGCCGCGATCAGCCGCACCAGGTCGATGCCGGTGTCGTAACCCATCAGTTCCAGCGCATGCACGACTTCCTCGCTGCAGACATTGCCGGTCGCACCCGGCGCATACGGGCAGCCGCCGATGCCGCCGAGCGAGGCGTCGAAGCGGTCGGCGCCGGCGTCGATGGCGGCCAGCACATTGGCCAGGCCCATGCCCCGCGTGTTGTGGAAATGCAGCGTCAGTTCGGTGTCGGGCCAGCGCTGGCGGAACAGCCGCGTGAGGTCCGCCACCTGGCTCGGGAAGGCCATGCCGGTGGTGTCGCACAAGGTCACGCCGCGCGCGCCGAGTTCGTCGACGTACCGCGCGCACCAGTCGAGCACGACGTCCACCGGCACGTCACCCTCCATCGGGCAACCGAAACTGCAGGACAACGAGACGTTCACGGTCACGCCGGCGTCGCGCGCAATCGTGTTGACCAGCGACAACGCGTTAAAGGACTGCGCGCGCGTCATGCGCAGGTTGGCCAGGTTGTGCGTGTCGCTGGCTGACATCACCAGGTTCATCTCGTCGGTGCGCGCATCGATCGCGCGTTCGGCGCCACGCACGTTGGGCACCAGCGCGCTGTAGACGACGCCGGGCACGCGTTCGATCTCGCGCAGCACGATCTCGCCGTCGGCCAGTGCCGGAATCGCCTTGGGCGAGGTGAACGAGGTGACCTCGATCTTGGCCATGCCCGATTGCGACAAGGCATTGACCAGCGCGATCTTGTCTGCGGTCGGCACGAACACTGGCTCGACTTGCAGCCCGTCGCGGGTGCCGACCTCCTGCAGGTGGATGCGCTTGCGCGCGCCATTCCAGACCGTTGCATGCACCGGGTTCATGCCACCACTCCCTGGCTGCGCAACGCAGCGATGTTGTTGTTCGACAGCCCCATCTCGCGCAGCACCGCGTCGGTGTCGTCGCCCAGGCGCGGCGCGCTCGAGCGCACCGTGCCCGGCGTGCCCAGCAGCTTGGGCACCACGCCGGGCACCTCGACCTCGTATCCGTCGCGCGTGGTCTGCGACAGGATCATGTCGCGGGCGCGGTAATGCGGGTCCTCGCAGATGTCCTTGGCCGAATAGACCTTGCCGGCCGGCACGCGGGCCTGGCCCAGTCGGTCCAGCACGTCGTCGACGGAGCGCGATGCGGTCCACGCGCCGATCGCCTCGTCGAGTTCGGCGACGCGCGCGACACGGCCCGCATTGCTGGCCAGGTCCGGCTGCGCGGCCAGGTCGGGGCGGGCGATGGTCTCCATCAGGCGCTTGAAGATGCTGTCGCCGTTGCCGGCGATCAGCACGTAGCCGTCGGCGCACAGGTAGGCGTTGGACGGCGCGATGCCGGGCAAGGCGCTGCCGGCGGCTTCGCGCACGGCGCCGAACGCGCTGTATTCGGGCACCAGGCTTTCCATCACGTTGAACACCGCCTCGTGCAGCGCGACGTCGATGACCTGGCCCTTGCCGCCGTTGACCTTGCGGTGGTACAGCGCGGTGAGCACGCCGATGGTGCCGTGCAATGCGGCCAGCGTGTCGCCGATCGAGATGCCGCAACGCACCGGCACGCGGCCGGGCTCGCCGGTGAGCTGGCGCAAGCCGCCCATGGCCTCGCCGATGGCGCCGAAGCCCGGCAGGTCGCGGTACGGGCCGGTCTGGCCGTAACCGGAGATGCGCAGCATGATCAGGCCCGGGTTCAGCGCCGACAGTGCCTCGTAGTCCATGCCCCAGCCCTCCAGCGTGCCGGGGCGGAAGTTCTCGATCAACACGTCGGCCTCGGCGATCAGCTTGCGCGCGATGTCCTGGCCCTGCTGCTGGCGCAGGTCGAGCGCGATCGAGCGCTTGTTGCGCGACTGCACCTGCCACCAGACCGAGGTGCCGTCCTTGATCAGCCGCCAGTTGCGCAGCGGGTCGCCGGCGCCGGGGGGCTCGATCTTGATCACGTCGGCGCCGAATTCGCCCAGCGTCTTGCCGGCGAACGGGCCGGCGATCAGCTGGCCCATCTCGATCACGCGCAGGCCTTGCAAGGCGCCCGGTGTCAATGTCGTGTGTGCGGTAGTCTGCATGGATTCCTCATCTGGACGGCGGACAGGGATGGCATCGTTGGCGGCGTGTCGTCGCGGTTTGCCCGCCACGCGCGCCATCGGATGTGATTGCCGGTGAGTCTAGGCAGCGCGTCACTGCCGCACAATTGCTGCGTGTGCACGGGCACTTCGCAAAACGGGAAGGCGGCACGCGAGGAGACTTCCATGGCTGTCACCAGCAACCCCACCACCATCGGCAGCATCAACCCGGCGCGTGTCGATTTCGTCACGCTGCGGTTGTTCTGCGCCGTCGTCAACGCCGGCAGCATCACCAAGGGCGCGGAGCGTTGCCACCTGGCCTTGTCGGCGGCCAGCCGGCGCCTGTCGGATTTCGAGGATGCGACCGGTTCCGCGTTGCTCGAGCGCACCGCGCAAGGCGTGGTCCTGACTTCGGCCGGTCACGTGGCCATGCAGCATGCGATGCGGCTGTTCCAGGGTTTCGAGCAGTTCAGCAGCGAACTCAAGGAACATGCGCGCGGCTCGCGTGGCCATGTGCGGCTGTGGGCCAACATGTCGGCGCTGACCGAGTTCCTGCCGGCCACGCTGGCCGGTTTCATGCAGGCCTGGCCGGACATCCGGGTCGAGGTCGAGGAGCAGCTCAGCGGCGACATCGTGCACGCGGTGCTCGACGGCATGGCCGACGTGGGTGTGTTCGCCGAAGCCACGCCGGCACACGGGCTCGACGTCAGGCCGTTCCAGACCGATGAACTGGTGGTCGCCTGCGCCCGCGACCATGTGCTGGCCGAGCGCGACAGCGTGACGTTCCGCGAATGCCTGGAACATGACTTCGTCGGCCTCAACCGCAGCGCGTCACTGCTCGAACTGATCGCGCGCCAGGCCGAACTCGAGAGCTGGCCGCTGCGGCTGCGCGTGCAGGTGCGCAGCTTCGGTGCCATGTGCCAGATGATTGCGGCCAACCTGGGTATCGGAATCCTGCCGCGCGCGGCCTTCGACCTGATGCGCGATCCGCAGCGCGCCAAGGCGCTGGTGCTCGACGAACCCTGGGCGCGGCGCAACCTGGTGGTGGCGACCAAGGCCGGCGCGCCGATGACGGCGGCCACGGCCTTGATGCTGGCGCATCTGCAGAACGCCGAAGGGCTGCGAACGCAGCCCTCCTGAGAAAAAGCCATGCCGCTCGGATCGGCCGGGCCGGACGCGGGGCGTTCAGTCGATCGACGCGCCCGAGTCCTTGACGATCTTGGCCCAGCGCGGCAGGTCGTTGCTCACCAGCGTGGCCAGTTGCTCCGAGCTGCCCTTGAACGGCAGGCAGCCGACGGTATCGAGCTTGGCCTTGGCATCGGCGGTATCCAGCGCCTTGGCCACTTCGGCCTGCAGCTTGGCGACCACCTCCTTGGGCGTGCCGGCCGGTGCGAACAGGCCGTACCACGGCGTGGCGCCGAAACCCTTGATCGTCTCGCCGATGGTGGGCGCGTCCGGCAGCGCCGAGACACGTTTCTCGTTGACCACGCCGAGCACCTTGATCTTGCCGGCCTTGATGAACGCGATCGACGAGGGCAGGCTCTGCACCGAGACCTGGACCTGGCCGGCGGCCAGGTCGGTGACGGCGGCGGCCGAACCCTTGTACGGGATGTGCTGCATCTCGATGTCGGCGGCTTTTTCCAGCATGGCGCCGATCAGGTGGTTCAAGGTGCCGTTGCCGGCCGACGCGATCGTGATCTGGCCGGGCTTGGCCTTTGCCGCGGCGACCAGTTCGGCCACGTTGTTCGGTGCGAAGTTGTTGTTGGCCACCAGCACGTAGCCTGCGGTGGCGACCGGGGCGACGGGCACGAAGTCCTTCTGCGGGTCGAAGCCCGGCTTCTTGTACAGCGAGGGGTTGATGACCTGGGCACTGTCGGCCGTGAGCATCAGCGTGTAGCCGTCCGGCTTGGCCTTGGCCGCAGCCATGGTGCCGATGTTGCCGCCCGCGCCGGGCCGGTTGTCGATGACGAAGCTCTGGCCCATCTGTTCGCCGAGCTTTTGCGCCAGCACGCGCGCGATGGCGTCGTTGGCGCCGCCGGCGGCCTGCGGCACGATGACGGTGACGGTCTTGTCGGGATACGTGCCTTGTGCCTGGGCGGTCAGGGCCAGGCCGGCGGTCAGCAGGGCGGCCAGGCCGCGAACAACGAATTGCATGGTGTGTCTCCGTTCAGGGTCCGACATGGACCGGAAAACATATTGTCTGGACATGCCGGCAGCCGCGGAATGGCGCATCGGCGAAGCGGGCTTCGCAAAACGCGAACGGCATCGAGCGACGGTGGATCAGGCTGGCGGCATGCCCCGCCCGGGCGACGGCCGTGCCTGTCGGGGGCCGTCGCGATCTCGCCACGTCGCCGCGATCATGTTCTGCCGCCGCGATCAGCGCCTGTCGACATGCGCCAGCGCGTCCTGCGCCGCACGCGCGATGCTCGCGGCGTCGACCGCGAAGAACGCCCGCAACGCGGCCCGCGTGTCGCTGCGCCCGAAACCGTCGGTACCCAGTGTATGGAAGCCGCGGCCCGCGGGAACGAAGGCACGCACGCTCTCGGGCACCGCACGCACGTAGTCGGTGGCGGCAACCACCGGGCCCCGCGTGTCGGCGAGCAGGCGGTGCAGGTGGCCTTCGTGCGCATGGGCCGCGCCGTCGCGCGCCAGCTCGCTCCAACTGGTGACGCTGATCACGTCGGCCGCGATGCCCTGTTCGGCCAGCAGCGCCGCGGCCTTGACCACCTCGGTCAGGATGGCGCCCGAACCCAGCAAGGTGACCCGCTGCGCGCTGTCGATCGATGCGCCGGCAAAACGGTAGGCACCGCGCAACACGTCGGCGGCCGCGCCATCGGGCAGGTCGGGCTGCGCGTAGTTCTCGTTCATCAAGGTGATGTAGTAGAAGACGTCGCGCTGCTCGACCAGCATCTCGCGCATGCCGGCGTCCAGGATCACCGCCAGTTCGCCGGCGAAGGCCGGGTCCCAGGCCTTGCAGTTCGGAATCGTCGCGGCCACCAGGTGGCTGCTGCCGTCCTGGTGCTGCAGGCCTTCGCCGGCCAGCGTGGTGCGGCCCGACGTGGCGCCGAGCAGGAATCCCCGCGCGCGCTGGTCGGCGGCGGCCCAGATCGCGTCGCCGACCCGCTGGAAACCGAACATCGAGTAGTAGATGTACAGCGGCAACATGGCCAGGCCGTGCACGCTGTAGCTGGTGGCCGCGGCGGTCCAGCTGGCCAGGGCGCCGGCCTCGCTGATGCCTTCCTCCAGGATCTGGCCGTCCAGCGCTTCGCGGTAGCTCAGCACCGAGCCGATGTCCTCCGGCGCGTATTTCTGGCCCACGCTGCTGTAGATGCCGACCTGCTTGAACAGGTTGGCCATGCCGAAGGTGCGTGCCTCGTCGGCGACGATGGGCACGATGCGCGGGCCCAGCGTCTGGTCCTTGAGCAGGTTGCCGAGCATGCGCACGAAGGCCATCGTGGTGCTCATCGCCTTGCCGCCGGCGTGCAGCGCGAAGGCGCTGGTGGTCTCGATGGGGGGCACCGGCACCACGTCGCAGGTGGTCTCGCGGCGCGGCATCGAGCCGCCGAGCGCGGCCCGGTGTTCGCGCAGGTAACGCATCTCGGTGCTGTCCTCGGCCGGCTTGACGAACGCCAGGCCGCGGGCCTGTTCATCGCTCAGCGGCAGGTCGAAGCGGTTGCGAAACGCCAGCAGGTCGTCGCCGTCGAGTTTCTTCTGGCTGTGCGTGGTCATCTTGCCCTGGCCGGCGCTGCCCATGCCGTAACCCTTCTTGGTATGCGCCAGGATCACGGTCGGCTGGCCGCGGTGCGCGGCTGCCGCGGCATACGCTGCATGGATCTTCACCAGGTCGTGGCCACCCCGCTTGAGCCGGTCGATCTGCTCGTCGCTCAAGCCCATGGCCAGCCGCGCCAGTTCCGGGTTCTGGCCGAAGAAATTGTCGCGGTTGTAGCGCCCGTCCTTGGCCGCGAAGGTCTGCATCTGGCCGTCCACCGTGTGTGCGAACGCACGTGTCAGCGCGCCGCCGGTGTCGGCGGCGAACAGCCCGTCCCAGTCGCTGCCCCAGACCAGCTTGATGACGTTCCAGCCGGCGCCGGCAAACAGCCGCTCGAGTTCGTCGATGATGCGGGCGTTGCCGCGCACCGGGCCGTCGAGCCGTTGCAGGTTGCAGTTGACGACCCAGACCAGGTTGTCGAGTTTCTCGCGCGCGGCCAGCGTCAATGCACTCATGCTCTCGGGCTCGTCCATCTCGCCGTCGCCGAACACGCCCCACACCGTGCGGCCGGCGCAGTCCTGCAACTGCCGGTGCGACAGGTAGCGCATGAAACGCGCGTGGTAGATCGAACTGATCGGGCCGATGCCCATGGATCCGGTCGGGAACTGCCAGAAATCGGGCATCAGCCAGGGATGCGGATAACTCGACAACCCGCGCGCGCCCGCGGCCCCGGCCGTGATCTCCTGGCGGTAATGCATCAGGTCGGCTTCCGTCAGCCGGCCTTCGAGGAAGGCGCGCGCATAGACGCCGGGCGCGCTGTGCGGCTGGAAAAACACCAGGTCGCCGCCGTGGCGCGCATCGCGCGCATGGAAGAAGTGGTTGAAGCCGACCTCGAACAGGTCGGCCGCACTGGCATAACTGGCGATGTGGCCGCCGAGTTCGCCATAGGCCTGGTTCGCGCGCACCACCATGGCCAGCGCGTTCCAGCGTATCAGCGAACCCAGGCGCTCCTCGATCGCGAGGTCGCCGGGAAACGGCGGCTGGTCCTGCGCCGCGATGGTGTTCACGTAGGGCGTGTTCAGCGCGGGTTGCCAGCCGATGCGTTCATCGCGCGCCAGGCGGCTCAGTTCGTCCAGGATCTGGCGTCCGCGTTGCGGGCCGTCGGCGGCCACCAGTGACAGGAATGCGTCGCGCCACTCGGCGGTCTCGTCGGGGTTGTCGTCGATGCCGGGCACGGCGTCGCGCAGGCGGTCGGGAATGGGGCGGAGGATGGCGTTCATGATCCACCCACTTTATGCCGTATCCATCCGCATGTGCTGCGCTTCGGGTGTGAACGAGCCGCGGTTCACGGCAGAATATGCTGCCAACACAAGGAATTACGGATGAACACCCTGGACCGCAGCGATCTGCGCATTCTCGACGAACTTCAGCGCGACGGATCGCTGACCAATGCCGAACTGGCGCGGCGCATCGGCTTGTCGCCGTCGCCGTGCCTGGCGCGGGTCAAGGCCCTCGAAGCCGCCGGCGTGATCCAGCGGTATGTCGCGCTGGCCAGCGCCGCCGCGCTCGGCCTGGGGCTGACGGTATTCATCTCGATCAGCCTCAAGACCCAGAGCAAGGCCACGCTGGCCGAATTCGAGGCCGAGATCGCGCTGCACGACGAAGTCATGGAGTGTTACCTGATGACCGGCGACAGCGACTACCTGCTGCGTGTCGCCGTGACCGACATGGCGGCGCTCGAGCGTTTCATCCTCGAGCGCCTGTCGCCGATACCGGGGGTCGAGAAGATCCGCTCGAGTTTCGCGCTCAAGCAGGTGCGTTACAAGACCGCGTTGCCGCTGGGGCACCTGTCCTGAGGCCACCGGCGTGCCGCGAGCCGCACGCCGGCGGCGCGGCCGGACTCAGGCGGCCTGGGCGAACTCCGCGCGCACCTGGGCTTCGTGCGCCAGCAGTGCCTGGACGCTGGGCCGTTGCTCCACGCGGTTGCGGTGCGCGATGCAGTGGCCGAGGTCGGACAGGTCCAGCTTGAACATGCCGGCGCGGCGGAAGCACCAGTAGAAATACGCGTCGGCACAACCGAAACGTTCGAAGAACCAGTCGCGACCGGCCAGCATGTCGTTGGCGATCACCAGTTGCTCGCGCAGCCCCTGTCCACCGAGTTCGCGCACGTGGTCGGCGCTGCCCTCGAGCGTGCAGAAACGTTCCGGGCGTGCCGACTGCGTGATGCGCGGATGGATGCCCGATGCGCACCAGGCCATCACCGAAATCGCCCGTATCTGGTCCATCGGGTCCTGCGGCATCAGTCCGGCCTCGGGGAAGGTGCGCGCGATCCAGAGCTGGATGGCCACGTTTTCCGTCAGCACCTGGCCGTCGACGATCAGCGTCGGCACCTTGCCCTTGGGATTGAGCCGCAGATAGTCCGGATCCTGCTGCTGCTGGCGCGACATGTCGATGTTGCGCGTCTCGAACGCCGCACCGGCCTCCTTGAGCAATACATACGGCGCCAGCGAACAGGCGAACGGGCTATAGGCGAGGGTGATCTGCATGACGATGGGGCTCCTGGCGTATCGGGGTGGAAGGGATGGCCCGCCAGCGGCGGTTGCGGCGCCGGGCCGCACGCATCATAGACCGTGAGGTCCCGGGTCGTCCCTGACCCGGGCGCGACCCTCAATGCCGACGACATCCGCGCATCGATGATTGCGCCCCGCGCGCCGGCAGGGCCGCGCCAACCGCATCCCTACAATTCCGCTTTGCAGCCAACTCACGGGAGAAGCATGAACAAGGGTGGAAAAACGCGTCTGGAACGTTTCATCGCGCGTGTGGTCGGGCAACGTTGCGGCATCGATGCGGCGGCGGCGGCGACCGGGGCGCTGTCCGGCGTGGTGTGGGAAGTGGGCCTGGGCAACGGCCGCACCTACGATCACCTGCGGGACCGTTTTGCCGGACGCGACATCATCGTGTTCGACCGGCAGGTCGCGTCGCACCCGGACTGCATTCCCCCGCAGCATATGGTGCGGCTCGGTGATTTCCACGACACCGTGCCGACCGAGGCCAAGCGCAGCGCCGGTGCGGTGGTGATGGTGCATGCCGACGTCGGCAGCGGCGACATCGCCGCCAGCCGCGCGCTCGGGCGCTGGCTGACACCGCTGTTCGTGCAGGCCCTGGCGCCCGGCGGTTACCTGGTCGGCGACCAGCCGATGGAGGACGCGGCGCTCGAGCCGATCGCGCTGGCCGACATCGGCGCCGCCGACCTGGCGCCGGACGCCTATTTCGTCTACCGCAAACGCGGCTGACCGGGGCGGCGGGTTCAGCTCCGCTGTGCGAATTCGCGGTCGCGTGCGCCGCGCAGGCTCGACACCAGGGCCCCGAGTTCGCCGGACAAGGCCTCGAGCACGTCCTCCAGCGTCATGATGCCGCGCAGCCGGCCGGAGTCGTCGACGACGACCAGCCGCCGCACCTTGCGCTCGTGCATCAGCGCGACGCCGTCCTGCAGGTCCAGGTCGGCGCGCGCCACGACCAGATCGCCGGACATGATGTCCGAGGCGGTGAACACCGCCGGGTCCAGTCCCTCGGCCATCACCGCCAGCACCAGGTCACGGTCGGTGACGATGCCGATCGGTCGTGTCTTTTCCTTCGCGTCGACGACGACCAGGGCGCCGACATGGTGGCGGCGCATCAGCTGCGCCGTCTGCAGCGCGGTGGTCTCGGGTTCGACCACGGCGACGATGGTGTTGGCGATGTCGGTCAGGTTGCGGGGCATGGCGGTCTCCTTGAAGTCACGGGATCGGTTCGAAAGAAGAAAGACGGTCAGAAGAAGGTCTTCAGCGTCCGGGGTTCGATGGATGCCATCGTCTCCAGCGCCAGGCGCTCGAGCGTGCTCGCGGCCGCCGGCGTGGCGACGTCGATGCCCAGGCCGGCCGTCGCGGGCCAGCGGGCGTCCAGGCGCAGGTAACGATCGCCCAGGCGGTCTTCCATGATCGCCTGCACGTGTTGCTGCTGCACCGAGATCAGCGTCAGGATCAGCCGGCCATCGGTCAGCCAGCCCACGGCCCCGGCCTCCGGGTCCAGCTCTTCGGACGGCTGGTAACCCGCGGTGGCCGTGCCGATCGACACCATGCGCACCTGGGCCGGATCGACGCCCATGAAATGTTCGGCTTCGTGCATCGCGACCTGGTCGGGGGCGACCGCGAACAGGCCGCCATCGGCATACAACCGACCGGCGATCGGCACCGACGGGAAATACGCGGGCGCCGCGCTGGTGGCCATGGCAACGTCCACCGCCTTGCAGCTTTCATCGCCCTGGGACGCCGGGACGTGCGGCGTCTTGAACACCTTGGTCACGCTGCGGCTCACGTCGACCGCCGGCACCACCACGGCGTGTTGCGCCTGCGCCAGCGTGCGCTCGCCGAACAAGGTCCGCAACTCCGCGCGCAGCGCCGTACCACTGTATTTCGGACCCATCACCGAACGGGTCAGGTCGATCAGCCGCGTCATCGCGCCCGACGGCAGGCGGCGTGCCGAGAACACCTCTTCGCCACGCGCATGGAACAACTCGACGACCGCCGCCATCGGCACCTCGAATGCCAGCGCGATCGCCAGCAACCCGCCGACCGAGGTGCCGGCGATCAGGTCGAAGCGCCGGCCCAGGGGTTCTCCCAGTTCCTGTTCGAGCCGGGCCAGCACGACGGCCGTGTACAGGCCGAGGTAGCCGCCGCCGGACAGCGCCAGGATGCGGAATTCGTTGCGTCGCGCTGTGCTGACCATGACCTGACTCTCGCGCATCGGCGCGATGCGTGTATTGACATGTGTCAGTTATGCGCGCGCCGCGCGACACCCGCCTATTGCGACAGTTCGTCCAGCCATTGTTGTGCCTGTGCTCGCGACCGGAACACCATGGTGTTCCAGCCGGTCTCGGCCGCAAGGTTTTCCCATGCGCGCGCGGTGCCGAACGAGAGGTCCTTGCCGGTCACGATCGCCACGCACAAGCGAGGGTTGTGCCTCGCGGCGTCGACGCTGATTTGCGCGAGTATGCGCAGGTGATGGATGTCCACCTGTTCCAGTGTGGCCTGGGTGTAGTCGCCCAGCCAGGTTCGGCAGGCGCGGAACTCCGCCATCCGGTCGCGGAAAAACGTTCGGTTCGCTGCCACCAGTTCGTCGCCGCGCACGGCGCCCGTCGCCGTCAGCATGACGGCCTGTTGTGCTGAGTCGATGTCGATCACGACGGGCATGGCATGTTCCTCCGACGGTTTCGCATGCGGTCCAGTCTACCGCCATGCGTCGCGCCTTGCAGCCGCAAGCCCGCTGTCGCGTCGCGGGTTCTGAGCGTTCGCGCACGGCATGCGCCACGCCGCGCGCCGCACTGAACATTTCTTTAGACAAGGCGTGTCAATGGTGTCCTACATTGCCGTCACCCGGTGCCTGGCGCGTTCTGCTGCAGCTGCCGGGAGCTTGCAAGGTGATGGTCCCAATCTCAGTTCAACGTAGGAGTATGTGATGAAAGCAAACATGATGAAGATCCACAAGCTGGTGGCGGCCCTGGGTGCCGTGCTGATGGCGGGCGCGGCGGTGGCGGCCACCGACACGGCCGACCTCGCGGTCAGCGCAACGGTGCAGAACGCCTGCGCCATCGGCGCGGGTTCGCTCAGCTTCGGCACGCTGGCGCTCGAGGTCGTTGCCGGCGCGGGAACGGTGAGCGGCACCAACCACAACGGGGACAGCGGCACGAGCATCTCGATCGCCTGTACCAAGGACGCGACGGCGACGATCACGGCCGGCAATGGTGCGTATGCCGATGGCACGACGCGGCGCATGAAGAAGTCCGATGGTGAAGATTACATCACCTACGAGTTGTATACCTCGGATACACGCGCCACCGTGCTCAACGGCGTGAACAGCATTTCGTACGACGGCACCGGCGAGGCGACCACCAGCACGGTCATCTATGGCCGTATCGGAAGCGACCAGCTGGCCCTGGTGCCGGCGGGCAATTACAGCGACACGGTGGCGATGACGATTACCTACACGCCATGAACCTGTGTCGCGGGGCCGGTGCCTGGGTGGTGGCGTTGCCGCTGCTCATGGCATGGGCCGCAGGGCATCGGCCGGCTGCCGCTGCCGACGGCGTGACGATCACGCCGGTGGTCATCGAGATGGGCTCGCCGCGCAAGGTCGCGGCCATCACATTGACCAACAACGGCAGCCAGGCCGCCACCTACCAGGTGCAGGCATCCGCCTGGCGCCAGCGTGACGGCGCCGACCTGAGCGAGGAGAGCGACGATCTGCTGGTGGTGCCGGCCATCGTCGACGTCCCGGCCGGCGCCAGCCAGGTGTTGCGGGTGATGCTGCGCAG
>JBFIDI010000126.1:0-12371 GCA_041581405.1 Burkholderiaceae bacterium | reverse complement strand
GCCGGCAACCTGTTGCACATGATGTTTGCCAATCCGTGCGAGGACTATGTCGTCAACCCGGTGATCGAAAAAGCCCTCGACCGCATCTTCATCCTGCACGCCGACCACGAGCAAAACGCCTCCACGTCGACCGTGCGGCTGTGCGGCAGCTCCGGCACCAACCCGTTTGCCGCGATTGCCGCGGGCGTGGCCTGCCTGTGGGGCCCCGCGCACGGCGGCGCCAACGAAGCCTGCCTGAAGATGCTCGAAGAAATCCAGACCATGGGTGGCGTGGAGAAGATCGGCGACTTCATCACCCAGGTCAAGGACAAGAACTCCGGCATCAAACTGATGGGTTTCGGGCACCGTGTCTACAAGAACTACGACCCGCGCGCCAAGCTCATGCAGGAATCCTGCAAGGAAGTGCTGCACGCGCTGGGGCTGGAAAACGACCCGTTGTTCAAGCTGGCCATGGCGCTCGAGAAGATCGCGCTCGAGGACGACTACTTCGTGCAACGCAAGCTGTATCCGAACGTCGACTTCTACTCGGGCATCGTGCAGCGCGCGATCGGCATCCCGACCTCGATGTTCACCGCGATCTTCGCACTGGCTCGCACCGTGGGCTGGATCGCCCAGCTCGACGAGATGATCGGCGACCCGGACTACAAGATCGGCCGGCCCCGCCAGTTGTTCACCGGTGCTGCCCAGCGCGACGTGGTCGCCATCGACAAGCGCTGATCCCCGGGCGGCCCCGGCCGCCTGCACTGCATGGCCGCGAGCGAAGGGAGTTTTCCGGCGCTCGCGGCTTGTCCGTCCTAGAATCCGAGTTGATCGGAAGTTGAAACCATGACACGCACGCTCTACGACAAGATCTGGGACGACCACGTCGTCCATACCGAGGAGGACGGAACCGCCGTTCTCTACATCGATCGGCATCTCGTGCATGAAGTGACCAGTCCGCAGGCGTTCGAAGGCCTGCGCGAGACCGGGCGCAAGGTGTGGCGCGTCAGCTCCATCGTCGCCACCGCGGACCACAACACGCCCACCACCGGCTGGGAACTCGGTTACGACGGCATCACCGACCCGGTCAGTCGCGAACAGATCACGACGCTGGACGCCAACATCAAGCAATACGGCGCCGCCGCGTATTTCCCGTTCCAGTCCAAACGCCAGGGCATCGTGCACGTGATCGGGCCTGAAAACGGCGCCACCCTGCCCGGCATGACCGTCGTGTGCGGCGATTCGCACACCTCCACCCACGGCGCCTTCGGCGCGCTCGCGCATGGCATCGGCACCAGCGAGGTCGAGCACGTGATGGCGACCCAGACGCTGCTGGCCAAGAAGGCGAAGAACATGCTGGTGCGGGTCGAAGGCACGCTGCCGGCAGGCTGCGTGGCCAAGGACATCGTGTTGTCCATCATCGGCCGCATCGGCACGGCCGGCGGTACCGGCTACACCATCGAGTTCGCCGGCGCGGCGATCCGCGCCTTGAGCATGGAAGGCCGCATGACCGTGTGCAACATGGCGATCGAGGCGGGTGCGCGCGCAGGCCTGGTGGCGGTCGACCAGAAGACCATCGACTACGTCAAGGGGCGACCGCTCGCGCCGACCGGCGTCGAATGGGACCAGGCCGTGAACTACTGGCGCACGCTGCACTCGGATCCCGATGCGACGTTCGACGCCGTGGTCGAACTCGACGCCAGCACGATCGTTCCGCAGGTCACCTGGGGCACTTCCCCCGAAATGGTGCTGGGCGTGGATGCCCGGGTTCCGGATCCGGACAAGGAGAAGGATGCCAACAAGCGCGGTGCGATCGAACGCGCCTTGACCTACATGGGACTGGAGCCCGGCAAGGCGCTGAGCGACATCCACGTCGACAAGGTCTTCATCGGCTCGTGCACCAACAGCCGTATCGAAGACATGCGCGAGGCGGCCGCCGTCGTCAAGAAGATGGGCCAGAAGGTGGCCAAGAACGTCAAGCTTGCCATGGTCGTGCCCGGCTCGGGCCTGGTCAAGCAGCAGGCCGAACGCGAGGGCTTGCACGAGATATTCAAGGCCGCGGGGTTCGAGTGGCGCGAACCGGGTTGCTCGATGTGCCTGGCCATGAACGCGGACCGGCTCGAACCCGGTGAGCGGTGCGCGTCGACCAGCAACCGCAATTTCGAAGGCCGGCAAGGCGCCGGCGGTCGCACCCACCTGGTCAGCCCGGCCATGGCGGCCGCGGCGGCGGTGCAGGGGCACTTTGTCGACGTGCGTCGATTCGTCTGAACCGGTGACCACGATGTACCCGCGCCTGTGCTCCGTGTTGCTGGTACTGGCGTTCGCGCTGGCGGGCGCCGGATGCAACACCGTCAAGGGAATGGGCAAGGACCTGCAACGCGCAGGCCAGAAGATCGAAGACGCAGCAAAGAAATAGCCATGCAGAAATTCACCGTGCACCAGGGACTGGTCGCTCCGATGGACCGCGAGAACGTCGACACCGACGCCATCATTCCCAAGCAATTCCTCAAGTCGATCCGCAAGACCGGTTTCGGCGTCAACCTGTTCGACGCCTGGCGCTACCTCGACGCGGGCTACCCCGGCCAGGACCCGACCAGCCGCAAGCCCAATCCCGACTTCGTGCTGAACCAGCCGCGGTATGCCGGTGCGTCCATCCTGCTGGCACGCAAGAACTTCGGCTGCGGCTCGTCGCGCGAACATGCGCCGTGGGCACTGGACCAGTACGGCTTCCGGGCCATCCTGGCGCCCAGTTTTGCCGACATCTTCTTCAACAACAGCTTCAAGAACGGCCTGCTGCCCATCGTGCTGCCGGAATCGCAGATCGCGCAGCTGTTCGACGAGGTCGCGGCCCATCCCGGTTATTCGCTGACGATCGATCTCGACCGCCAGAAGGTCGTCAAGCCGCAGGGCGAGGAAATCGACTTCGACGTGCAGCCGTTCCGGCGGTATTGCCTGCTCAACGGGCTGGACGACATCGGCCTGACGCTGCGTCACGCCGACAAGATCAAGGCGTTCGAATCGCGCCGGCTGGCGGAGAAACCCTGGCTGGCCAATGCGATGCTCAACAAGGAGACGGCATGAACAAGATGCGCATGACGATGGTCCTGGCGGCCGTGATGCTGACGGCGCAGCCGTCCGCCCAGGCGGGCATCATCGAGGATCTGCTGGCCCTGCCCGCGATCCAGTCCCTGCTGGGCAAGGTCGCCGAGCTCGACCCTCTGCTCAAGCGGTGCGAGGACGTCGCATACAAGCAGCGCAACCTCGAGATCTGCCAGCAGGCGATACAGGCGGCGCAACTGGCCAAGATGCCGCCGGAATTGCGGGCCGTGATGTCGACGCCGCCGGCAGCTGCCTCTTTGCGCGACCTGTGTCTCGCGGCGGTCGGCAAGCCCGCGTACGACAGTTACCTGTGCAAGGAACTCTACAAGTTCGACGAGACCTTCAAGGCGCAAAGCCTGCAGATCCAGCAGGAAAACCTGATGAACCGCCAGATGCGCTGAGCCTGGCCGGGCCGCGCACTCTTCCCCTCCCTCCACCGCTCCCACCCTTACCCATGAAAATCGCAGTCTTGCCGGGCGACGGCATCGGCAAAGAAATCGTCGTCGAGGCCATCAAGGTCCTGGGCGCCCTGGACCTGAAACTCGAAACCGAAACCGCCCTGGTCGGTGGCGCGGCCTATGAAGCCCATGGCCACCCCTTGCCGGAGTCGACGTTGCAACTGGCCAAGGCGGCCGACGCCATCCTGTTCGGAGCCGTCGGCGACTGGAAATACGACAAGCTCGAACGTGCGCTGCGTCCGGAACAGGCCATCCTGGGCCTGCGGCGCGAACTGGGCCTGTTCGCCAACCTGCGCCCCGCGATCTGCCACGCCCCGCTGGTCGGGGCTTCGAGCCTCAAGCCGGAACTCATCGCCGGGCTCGACCTGCTGATCATCCGCGAGTTGACCGGCGACATCTACTTCGGGCAACCCCGGGGCCGGCGCACGGCGACCGATGGCCACTTCCCCGGTGCGGACGAGGCCTTCGACACCATGCGGTATTCGCGGCCGGAGATCGAACGTATCGCCCATGTGGCCTTCCAGGCCGCTCGCAAGCGCGGCAAGAAGGTCACCAGCGTCGACAAGGCCAACGTGCTGGAGACTTTCCAGTTCTGGAAGGATGTCGTCACCGAGGTGGGCACGCAATACCCGGACGTGGAACTCGAACACATGTACGTCGACAACGCCGCCATGCAACTGGTGCGGGCGCCCAAGAAGTTCGACGTCGTCGTCACCGGCAACATGTTCGGCGACATCCTGAGCGACGAGGCGTCCATGCTGACCGGCTCGATCGGCATGTTGCCGTCGGCCAGCCTGAACGCCAGCAACCAGGGGCTGTACGAACCCAGCCATGGCAGCGCGCCCGACATCGCCGGCCAGGGGGTCGCCAATCCGCTGGCGACCATCATGAGCGCCGCGATGATGCTGCGTTTCAGCCTGAACCAGGCCGAAGCCGCGGACCGGATCGAGGCGGCCGTCGGCAAGGTGCTCGAACAAGGCCTGCGCACCGCCGACATCCACAGCGAAGGCACGACCCGGGTCGGCACCCGCGAAATGGGCGACGCCGTCGTGAAGGCCCTGCGGGGCTGAATCGCCTACAATCGCGCGATGTCATTGATGGCAAACGCCCTTGCACACGCCGGCCCATGGTGGCCGGCCGAGGCTTTGCCCGCGGACGAAATGTCCACCAAGACGACGACCATCAAAGGCTGACGCAGCCCGGTTCGTCGCGCCCTCCCCGGCCAGACGAGCCGGGCAGCTGAAAATTCACGACGTTTCAGTTTGACACGAGGCAACACAATGAGCAGCGCACGCAAGGTTACAGGTTTGGTCGGCTGGCGAGGCATGGTCGGTTCCGTCTTGATGGACCGCATGCAGGCCGAGGGCGATTTCGACCTGATCGAACCCATCTTCTTCTCGACATCCAATGCCGGCGGCGACGCCCCGGCATTTGCCCGCTCCGGCGAAAAACTGCAGGATGCCATGGACATCGCGGCCCTCAAGCGCTGCGACATCATCATCACCGCGCAAGGCGGCGACTACACGACCGAAGTGTTCGGCAAGTTGCGCAGTGCCGGCTGGACCGGCCACTGGATCGACGCCGCATCGAGCCTGCGCATGCAGGAAGACGCGGTGATCGTGCTCGACCCGGTCAACCTGCCGGTGATCCAGGCCGCGCTGGCCAAGGGCGGGCGCAACTGGATCGGCGGCAATTGCACCGTCAGTTGCATGCTCATGGGCGTCGGCGCCTTGTTCAAGGCCGGACTGGTCGACTGGATGACGTCGATGACCTACCAGGCCGCATCGGGTGGTGGCGCCCAGCACATGCGCGAACTGCTGACCCAGTTCGGCTCGCTCAATGCCGAGGTGCGCGACCTGCTCGACGACCCCAAGTCGGCCATCCTGGAGATCGACCGCAAGATCCTGGCCCGCCAGCAGTCCATGCCGGCCGCGGAAATGGCGAACTTCGGCGTTCCGCTGGGCGGCAGCCTCATTCCATGGATCGACAAGGACCTCGGCGACGGCATCAGCCGGGAAGAATGGAAGGGTGGCGCCGAAACCAACAAGATCCTGGGCCAGGGCCCGGGCTTCGACAAGGCGTCCGTCCCGGTCGACGGCTTCTGCGTGCGTGTCGGAGCCATGCGTTGCCACAGCCAGGCGCTGACCTTCAAGCTGAAGAAAGACGTACCGATAGCCGACATCGAGGCCATCATCGCCGCCGACAACGCTTGGGCCAAGGTCGTGCCCAACAACCGCGAAGCGACGATGCAGGGGCTCACGCCCGTGGCCGTCACCGGCACGCTCGACATTCCGGTCGGGCGGGTGCGCAAGCTGGCGATGGGGCCGGAGTATGTCGGCGCCTTCACCATCGGTGACCAGCTGCTGTGGGGCGCGGCCGAACCCTTGCGGCGCATGTTGCGCATTTTGTTGGATCACTGATATCCGGCGGGCCGAAAAACCGGCCCGAATCCGACTACCATCGATCAAGTCGTTGCCGATTGGCAACAGCCAACCGTCACATCGGGCATGTGAGTTTGCGCCAAAAGATTTGAGCGCTTTCTCACCTTGTCAGGCTAAAACATTGATGTTATGGTCCTTTTTCAGGTTAGAGTGTCGCGGCATTTGCACCCACAATGCGCGGTTGTTGTGGTGCGCCCGAACATCGGAGGCTACTAAATTGATCCCAAAGTCACATGGCTGGCGCAAGACCGCTGTTGCATCATTGGTCATTGCGCTGTTTGGCCTGCCTGCGTCTTCGGCCTATGCCCTGGCACTGGGGCGCATCACGGTCCAATCGGCATTGGGAGAGCCCTTGCGGGCGGAAATCGACATCCCGGAGATCAATGCGGAAGAAGCCGCATCGCTCAAGCCCTCGCTGGCACGACCTGAAGCCTTTCGCAGCGCGGGTCTGGAATTCAACCAGGCCTTGACCGGGCTGCAGATCACGCTGCAACGTCGCGCCGACGGGCGCTCCTATATCCGCCTGGTCACGGACCGCGCCGTGTCCGAGCCCTTTGTCGACCTGATCGTCGAAGCCAACTGGTCCAGCGGCCGCATCGTGCGCGACTACACCGTCCTGCTGGACCCACCGGCCCTGCGTGCCCGAACCCCCGTACAGGCTACGGCGCCGCAGGTCGCGACCTCTCCGGTGACACCTCCCGCCCGCGTCGCCGCGGCGCCCGTACCCGCGCCGGCGGCCGCCCCTGCGGCCGTCACGCCTGCCCGGCCGGCCGTCGCTGCCGCGCCGGCAGCCGCCCCCGCCAGCCGTCCCGAGAAAATCACCGTGCGCCGTGGCGACACGGCGAGCCAGATTGCACGCGACATCAAGCCGTCCCAGGTGTCCCTGGACCAGATGCTGGTGGCGCTGCTGCGCGCCAATGCCGATGCCTTCATCGATGGCAACCTGAACCTGATCAAGGCCGGTGCGGTCCTGACCGTTCCCACGGACGAACAGGTCGCCGCGATTCCCGATGCGGAAGCCTCGCGCACCGTGATCGCCCAGAGCCGGGACTTCAACGCGTTCCGCAACAAGCTGGCAAGCAACGCACCCGAACAACAGGTCGCCGCCGCGGACCGGACGGCGTCCGGCGCGGTACAGGCCCAGGTCGAAGACCGGCGCAGTGGTGCCGCGGCACCCGACAAGCTGACGCTGTCCAAGGGTGGCGCGGACGCGAAGGCAGCCGAAGAACAGATCGCGCAGGCCAAGGCAGCGCAAGACGCAGCGCAACGCGCCGCCGAACTTGCGCGCAACGTCAAGGATCTCAGCAGCCTGGGCGCAGCGTCGGCCGCCGCCGGATCGACGGCACCCGCTGCTGTCACAGCACCGGCCTCGGCCGCGGCGCCCGACGTCGGGGTCACCGTTGCCGCAACCGCCCCGGCCGCGCCGGCTCCGGCCGAACCGGCACCCGCGCCCGAAGCGGCTGCTCCCGCGCCCGCTCCGGTGGCTCCACCGACACCAGCACCAGCGCCGCCGCCGCCCCCTCCGCCACCGGAGGAGCCCGCGTTGCTCGACCAGTTGCTGGAAAGCCCGCTGACCCTCGCCGGCGGCGGCCTGCTGATCGCGCTGCTGGCCGCTTTGGGCGTCTACCGTGCCCGCAAGCGCCGCGAAGCCGCCGAGGTCGACAGCGCCTTCCTGGAAAGCCGCCTGCAACCCGATTCCTTCTTCGGGGCCAGTGGCGGGCAAAAAGTCGATACCAACGACGGTGCGGCCACCGGCTCGTCGATGGTCTACTCGCCCAGCCAGCTCGACGCCGCCGACGACGTGGACCCGGTCGCGGAAGCCGACGTCTACCTGGCGTACGGACGCGACATCCAGGCCGAGGAAATCCTCAAGGAGGCGCTGCGCAGCCATCCGGGCCGCATCGCGGTGCACCAGAAGCTGCTCGACATCTACGCCAAGCGGCGCGATACCCAGGGTTTCGAGACCATGGCCAAGGAGGCGTTCCGGGTCGTGGGAGGCGAAAGCGCGGAATGGGCGCGGATCTGCGAACAGGGCCAGGGCATCGATCCGTCGAATCCGCTGTACCGGCCGGGCAACGAACCGCCCGATCTGGCCGACAAGACCATCGTCACCCGGACCATTCCCGGCATGGCCGCGGCCGCGATGGCCACGCAGAAGATCGACCTGGCGACATCCGAAGACCCGCCGCCCTCGGCCCCCATGGATCTCGACCTCGACCTCGATTTCTCGCTGGACGAGGAGCCGACCACCAGCGCCATCGAAGAAGCAACACCGAGCCAGCTAGAGCCTACCGTCGCGATCCAGCCGCCGGACTCGCGGCCGGCCACGCTGGACGTGGACTTCGGCGACTCCGTCGACGACCCGCAGATGACCGTGCCCGTTGCGCCCGCCACGGAACCGGCCGAGCCCTCCACGGAGGCTGGCGAAGTCGCGTTGCCGGAGATCGACAAGGAACAGGACACCGTCGCCCTGGGGTCGGTGCAACCCGACGAGTTCCGCAACCAGGCTGCCGTGAGCTTCGGCTCGACCAGCCCGTCGCCCTTGTCCGACGCAGACAACGAGACGGGTGTCTCGCGCGCCGGACTGGCTTTCGACGCAACGTCTCCGAACAACCTGACGGCCTCCCAGACACCGTTCAAGGCGCCGGATGCCGCCGAATCCGGCATGCTGGAATTCGACCTGGGCACCTTGTCGCTGGACCTGAACACCCCCGAGACCCCGAGCCCCGAAGCACCCAGCGAGCCGGAAGACCCGCTCGTCACCAAGCTGGCGCTGGCCGAGGAGTTCGTCTCCATCGGTGACGACGACGGAGCACGGGCCCTGATCGAAGAGGTCATCGCCGAGGCATCGGGTGAGCTCAAGGCCAAGGCACAACGAGCCCTGAGCAGCCTGGGCTGAGTGACAGCACCAACGGCACCGGCGCTCCATCGCGTCGCCCGTCCGGCGTGAGAGTCGCACTCGGCATCAGCTACGACGGGCGGGCGTACCAGGGCTGGCAAAGCCAGCTCTCCGGCCGCACGGTGCAGGACCACCTCGAGGCGGCCCTGTCCCGACTCGCGGCCGAGTCCGTCGGCACCGTGTGTGCGGGCCGTACCGACGCCGGTGTCCATGCCTTGATGCAGGTCGTGCACTTCGACACGTCCGCGCAACGCCGCGACGTGTCCTGGGTCCGCGGAACCAACACGCACCTGCCGCGCGACATCAGCGTCGAATGGGCACACGCCGTACCCGACGCATTCCATTGCCGTGCCAATGCCTTGACACGGCGGTATGCCTACGTGTTGTACGTATCGCCGGTTCGGCCCAGCGTGTATGCCGGACGCGTGGGCTGGGTCATGCACGCACTGGACGTCGACGCCATGTGGGCGGCGGCCGAACGGCTGATCGGCGAACACGATTTTTCGTCCTTCCGCGCCGCGCAGTGCCAGGCCCTGTCTCCGGTCAAGGACATGCGCAGCATCACGATCGCCCAACGTGGCGCGTTTCTGCGCTTCGAGTTCGAGGCCAATGCCTTCCTGCACCACATGATCCGCAACATCATGGGTTGCCTGGTCGCGGTCGGCGGCGGCAAGCGTCCGCCCGAATGGATCGACGCGGTCCTGGATGCGCGAGAACGCCGCATCGCGGCGCCGACCTTTGCACCCGACGGCCTGTATTTCCTGGGCCCCCGCTACGATCCGCGCTGGGGACTCCCGGAGCGCACAGCCGCGTATGATGGCCTGCCATGACGATGGATGACGCCCTGCCGGCCAGCCGTACCCGGATCAAGATCTGCGGCCTGACGCGCGAACAGGACGTCGACGCCGCGGTCGCCGCCGGCGTCGACGCGATCGGCTTCGTGCGTTACAGCAAGAGCCCGCGCCTGGTGTCGATCGAACGCGCGGCAGAACTCGCGCGGCGGCTGCCGCCCTTCGTCACGCCCGTGCTGCTGTACGTCAACGAAGCCCCGCAGCGCGTACTCGACGACTGCTCCCGCCTGGGCCAGTCCTGGGTGCAGTTCCATGGCGACGAGACACCGCAGCAATGCCTGGATGCGACCAGCGGCGGGGCCCGGGCGTTCCTGCGCGCCGCTCGGATTCCGCTGGGGCCGGACGCCGCCGGCTTCGATCTCGTAAAATACGCAGCTCAATTCCATCGCGCCCAAGCCATCCTGCTCGACGCCCACGTCGAGGCCTACGGTGGCGCGGGCCAGACATTCAATTGGTCACTGCTTCCTCCAAGCGTCAACTGTCACCTCGTCTTAAGTGGTGGACTCACGCCTGCAAACGTGACCGATGGCATCTTGCAGTTGCGGCCGCGTTGTAAGACGCTGTCCGTCGATGTCAGCTCCGGTGTCGAGGTGTCCAAGGGCATCAAGGACGCCGGCAAGATCCATCAGTTCGTCGCCGCGGTTCGCGCGGCCGACGCACAACGTGCAAAGACCCATCATGCTCGATTACCAGCAACCTGATCCGACAGGCCATTTCGGAAACTACGGTGGCAGCTTCATCAGCGAGACGCTGACCCACGCGATCCAGGAACTGCAGCAGGCCTACGCCCGCTACCAGCACGACCCGGAATTCATCGCCGAATTCAACTACGAACTGGCGCATTTCGTCGGCCGCCCCTCCCCCGTCTACCATGCCGCGCGCATGAGCCGTGAGCAGGGCGGCGCACAGATCTACCTCAAACGCGAGGACCTCAACCACACCGGCGCGCACAAGGTCAACAACACCATCGGTCAGGCCATGCTGGCGCGGCGCATGGGCAAGCCACGCATCATCGCCGAGACCGGCGCCGGACAACACGGCGTGGCCACGGCCACCATCTGTGCCCGCTACGGCCTCGAATGCGTGGTCTACATGGGCAGCGAAGACGTCAAGCGGCAAAGCCCCAACGTCTACCGCATGCACCTGCTCGGCGCCAAGGTGGTGCCGGTCGACAGCGGCAGCCGTACGCTCAAGGACGCACTCAACGAGGCCATGCGCGACTGGGTCGCGAACGTCGACAACACCTTCTACATCATCGGCACCGTGGCCGGGCCGCACCCCTACCCGATGATGGTGCGCGACTTCCAGAGCGTGATCGGCAAGGAATGCATCGCGCAGATGCCGGAGATGCTGACGGCGCAGTCCTGCCACCGCAAGCAACCCGATGCCGTGCTGGCATGTGTGGGCGGGGGCAGCAACGCGATGGGCATCTTCCATCCCTACATCCCGTATGCCAATACCCGCCTGATCGGTGTCGAGGCGGCCGGTGAAGGACTCGACAGCGGCAAGCATTCGGCCTCGCTGCAACGCGGCAGTCCCGGCGTGTTGCACGGCAACCGCACCTACATCCTGCAGGACGACAACGGGCAGGTCACCGAGACCCACAGCATCAGCGCCGGCCTGGACTACCCTGGCGTCGGGCCGGAACACGCCTGGCTCAAGGACATCGGCCGGGCCGAATACGTCGGCGTCACCGATACCGAGGCACTGGAGGCGTTCCACTACCTGTGCCGCACCGAAGGCATCATTCCGGCGCTCGAATCCAGCCACGCGGTGGCCTACGCGATGCGACTGGCCAAGACCATGCGACCCGACCAATCCATCCTCGTCAACCTGTCCGGCCGCGGCGACAAGGACATCGGCACGGTGGCCGACCTGAGCCATGCCGAGTTCTATTGCCGGCCCAGTTGCCAGGGACAGGCGGTCAAGGGCGGCGCCACGGTGGCGATGCCGCAGCCGGGAGTCCGGTCATGAGCCGCATCACACCGGTCCTGGCCCAGTTGCTGGCACACAAGCGCACGGCGCTGATTCCGTATGTCACGGCCGGTTTTCCGTATCCCGACATCACGCCCGATCTGATGCACGGCATGGTCGCGGCCGGCGCCAACGTGATCGAACTCGGTGTTCCGTTCTCGGATCCCAGTGCCGACGGAGCCGTGATCCAGAAGGCCGGCGACAAGGCCCTGGCCGCCGGCATCGGACTGGCGCAGGTGCTCGACATGGTGCGCGTGTTCCGGCGCAAGGACAACGACACGCCGGATTGCATCGCGCGCAGACAAGCCGCCTGGATCGCCGGTCCGTCGGCGCTGGGATCGCTGTACGGCATTCCGAGCTCGAGCATCGTCGCGCCGGCATCGACGGCCGCGCGCGCGAGCTCGACGGTGAGCTCCGGCGTCGGGTCGCCGAGCATCAGGAACGGGCTGACGTGGTGCGGCCTCCCGGCGAGGCTGCGCTGCAGGTCGGCGAGCGTCACGACGGCATCCCCCTGCCGGACAGGGCACAATACGTGTCGAGGTCCTTGTCGCCGCGGCCGGACAGGTTGACGAGCACCCGCGCGCCCTCGGGCAGGAGCCCCTGGTCCACCGCCGAGAGCAACAGCGCCAGCGCGTGCGCCGACTCGAGCGCGGGCAGGATGCCCTCGGTC
>JBFIDI010000125.1:0-12374 GCA_041581405.1 Burkholderiaceae bacterium | reverse complement strand
AGCTCGGCGCCGACATCGGCGCGCCGACCGCGCCGGGTGACGATGCGCAGGCCGACATCCTGCAGGCCTTGGTGGCGCTGGGTTACAGCGACAAGGAGGCGGCGCAGGCACTCAAGTCGCTGCCCGCCGGCGTGGGCGTGAGCGAAGGCATCAAGCTCGCGCTCAAGTCGCTGTCGCGCGCATGAAGTGAAGGACGCCCCCCGTCTGTCCGGCTTCACTTCGTGTAAGCCGGCCGAGTCGTGGCGCTGCCAGAGGCAGGCGCCCCTTCGGCCCGTCAAAGCCTGCGCAGGCAGGCTTGGAGCCGCGGGCCTCAGCCCCACTGGGGGGCGGGCCGGCCGCTTCGGAGCGGCCGTGCGCGGCGGCCCCTGGACTGGCCTGCTCCGCGGCCGCTTGACCTTTCATGCCCTACGGCCTGGCAGAGCCCGTTCCGTGGGGCCCTGCTTGCCTGATTGACGGCGCCGGGCGGCGATAGACAAGCGGTCAGCGCGCCTCGCGCACCACGCGACCGTTGATCGGCTGCACCGGGCGGGCGTTGTTGGGGAACTGCTGGGCGAACAGCCGCAGCTGCTCGTGGCTGATCGTCACCGGTTGCTTGAGCACCATCCACAACACGTCTTCGGTACACGGCGGAGTCGTCAGCGAACCCATGAACTGGTAATAGAGCTGGTCCTTGGGCAGCAGGCCGGTCAGGTCGACCGAGCCGCGCGGAAACGGCACCCGGTCGTCCTTGCCCAGCGGCATGTAGGTCCACAGGTGGTCGATGACCGGATTCGCCTCGCCCGGCTCGAGCAGCACGGCGACCACCGCGAGCTGGCCCAGATGGTTGCGGTGCACGAGGTGCGCCACCATCGCGTAGGTGCGGAAGTTGATCTGCTCCTCGGCCGGATGGTGGAAGTGCATCTGGATCAGGTGAAAACGCGAACCGCGCACGAAGATGCCGTTGTCGCCGTTCATGTCGACCTGCACCGTATGGCCGTTGTTGACGATGGTGGCGTTGCTCGGACCATAGGCGAACTGGATCGCCTCGGCCGGGCCGCGCAGCGTGATCGATTCGTCGATGTTGATCGGCGACTGGCGCTGGCCGGTGGCGCAGGTGGCGTATTCGGGCTTGAGCATGCCCCAGGCCTGCGGGCCGTTGATGCCGTGGTAGGCCCAGTGCGCCTCGCCGACCGGCCGGGCCGGGTCCACGATTTCTTCCATCGGCAGCGGGCGTCCGGCCAGTTCGGCCGCGCGGGCCCGGATGTACTGGCGGCTGGCCCGCGGATTGGCCGGTCGCTTGGAGGTCGGTGTCGCCGTGCCGGCCGCGCTCGCGCCGCCGCTTCCGCCGCCGCCGACCGTCAGTTCCTTGTCGCGGGCAACACCGCCGGCGAGCGCGCGGCGTACCTGGTCGCCGATCTCCTTGGGTGTGGGTGCGGCCGGGGCCTGTGCCTGCGCCATGGCGGCCTGGGGCACGAAGATGGCGGTGGCGGCCAGCACCAGCGCGAGAACGCGTCGGTGCGCCATCCGGCGCGCGGCGGGCAGGGGAGTGCAATACGGCATGGGTGGGGTATCGGCAACAAGCGGCGGGTACTTGAGCCGCATGGCTGCCGCTCAGCCCGCCCGGGGGCGCGCAGTATAGTCAGAGATTCCTGTTTCCGGGCCATACCGCGCCGCGTGCCTCGTGACCATCCAGACCGACGATTTTTCCGACGCGCCCGTACGACGGGTGTTGTCGGCTTCGACCGCCTCGCCCAACGAGGAGGTGATCGAACGCGCGTTGCGACCGAAGCTGCTGGACGACTACGTCGGCCAGGCCAAGATCCGCGAACAGCTGGAGATCTTCGTCGGCGCCGCGCGCAAGCGCGCCGAGGCGCTGGACCATGTATTGCTGTTCGGCCCGCCCGGATTGGGCAAGACGACGTTATCGCACATCATCGCGCATGAACTGGGCGTCAACCTGCGCCAGACCAGCGGGCCGGTGCTCGAGAAACCCAAGGACCTGGCCGCGCTGCTGACCAACCTCGAGAAAAACGACGTGTTGTTCATCGACGAGATCCACCGGCTCTCGCCGGTGGTCGAGGAAATCCTGTACCCGGCGCTGGAAGACTACAAGATCGACATCATGATCGGCGAAGGACCGGCCGCGCGCTCGATCAAGCTCGACCTGCAGCCGTTCACGCTGGTGGGTGCGACCACGCGCGCCGGCATGTTGACCAACCCGCTGCGCGACCGCTTCGGCATCGTCGCGCGGCTGGAGTTCTATACCGCCGACGAACTGGCGCTGATCGTGCGGCGCAGCGCCGGGCTGCTCAAGGTGCCGATCGACGACGACGGCGGCTTCGAGATCGCACGGCGTTCGCGCGGAACGCCACGGATCGCGAACCGCCTGCTGCGCCGCGTGCGCGA
This sequence comes from Burkholderiaceae bacterium, assembly GCA_041581405.1. Lineage (GTDB taxonomy): Bacteria > Pseudomonadota > Gammaproteobacteria > Burkholderiales > Burkholderiaceae_C > CAISIP01. The sequence goes on along the minus strand of JBFIDI010000125.1, from coordinate 9,989 downwards.
CTACGCCGAGGTCAAGGGCAGTGGAGCGATCACGCTGGACATGGCCAACCGCGCGCTGGCCATGCTCGACGTCGATCCGCAGGGTTTCGACGTGATGGACCGCAAGCTGCTCGAGGCCGTGGTGTTGCGTTTCGACGGCGGGCCGGTCGGCCTGGACAACATCGCATCGAGCATCGGCGAGGAGCGCGAGACGATCGAGGACGTGATCGAGCCCTATCTGATACAGCAGGGTTTCCTGCAACGCACACCGCGCGGACGGATCGCCACGCTGGCCGCGTACCGCCATCTCGGCGTGGCGCCGCCGAGCAGCGCCAGCGGCGCCGACATGTTCGGCAACTGATCGGCGAGGCCTGGTCGTGAAACGCTGGCTCCGGGTGTTGCTGGTGCTGCTCGTGTTGGTGCTGGTCGCGGGGGCTGCCCTGGTGTGGATGCGGCGCCCGGTCGAGGTCGATGTCGTCGAGCTGCGCCATGCGCCGCTGGTGCGCACCCTGCAGTTCGCCGCCCGTGTCGAGACCTTGTCGCGTGTCGACGTCGGCAGCACCGTGACCGGCCGGGTCGAGAAGGTGCTGGTGCGCGAGGGCGCATCGGTGCGCGAAGGCGCCGTGCTGGTGGAACTGGAGTCGGCGGAATTGCGTGCGACGCTGGCGCAGGCGCAGGCCTCGCGCGCACAGGCGCAGGCGCGGCTGGCCGGCTTGCGCAGCACCGGGCGGGGGTCGGCCCAGGCGGCCGTGACCCAGGCCCAGGCTGCGCTGGACGCGGCGCAGTCGGAATTCGCGCGGGTGCAGCAACTGGTGGCACAGGGTTTCCTGAGCGCATCGCGGCAGGATGAGGCGCGCCGGGCGCGTGACGTGGCCGCGGCACAACTCGCCACCGCCCGGACCCAGGTCCAGGCGGTCGGCGAGGCCGGCACCGAGGTCGCGCAGGCGCAGGCCCAGCTGTCGCTGGCCCAGGCCAACATCGACGCTGCGCAGGCCCGGCTGGCGCAGACCCGCCTGCGTGCGCCCGCCGACGCCGTCGTGCTGGTGCGCGCGGTCGAGCCGGGCCAGATCGTGCAGCCGGGCAAGGCCTTGCTGAGCCTGGCGCTCGACGGCCCGACCCGGCTCAGTGCACAGGTCGATGAACGGTTCCTGGACCAGCTGGCGCTCGGCCAGCCGGCATCGGTGCTGGCCGACGCCTACCCGGGACGGCGTTTTGCCGCCAGGGTCTTGTCGATCTCGCCGGCGGTGGATGCGCAGCGCGGCGCGATCGAGGTCACGTTTGCCCTGGAGGGCGAGACGCCCGCGTTTTTGCGCGAGGACATGACGCTGTCCATCGAGGTCGAGACCGGCCGGCGCAATCGCGCGCTGGTGGTGCCGATTGCCGCGCTGATCCGCACCGCCGATGCCAATATCGCGCGCGTGCGGGTGATCGAGGACGGCCGTATCGAGGAGCGCGACGTGGGCCTGGGCTTGCGCACGCTGGGCGCCGCCGAGGTGCGGCTGGGCCTGGACGAGGGTGACGAGGTCGTGCTCGACATGCGCCTGCCGCTGGGGCAGCGGGTGCGCGCACGTGTCGTCGAGCCCGACCTGCAAGGCGCCGCCGCCGCGGCCGGCGCGGGCAGCGGCGCGGCGCAGCTGACCAACATGATGGGGCGCTGAGCACATGGGCATGAGAAAACGCCGGGCCGTTCCCCAGTTTTCTCGCACCCCCTCGGGGGGCCTGGCGAAGCCAGGGTTGGGGCTAATCTCCGCCTGGCTCGGCTTCGAAATCCGTGTCGCGGTGCGTTTCCTGCGCGAGGGGCGCCTCCAGACGGTGCTGATCATGGTCGGCGTGGCTGCCGGCGTGGCGGTCATCGCCTACATCTCGGCGCTGGTGACCGGATTGCAGCAGAACACCTTCGACAAGACACTCGGCGGGCAGGCGCACGTGACGCTGCAGTCGCCCGACGACACGGTCACGCCGGCGCGGCGCAAGGACCCCGGCACCGTCGTGCTCAGTGACGTGCAGGCCAAGGCCCAGCGGCTGCGGTCGGTGTCGAACTGGCAGTCGATGCTGCCGCTGCTGGAGAACTGGCCGGGCGTGGCCGCGGTGTCGCCCATCGTCGCCGGTGGCGGCCTGGCCATCCGCGGCGAAGCGACGCAGTCGGTGGCCTTGTCCGGCGTCGACCTGGATCGTTACGACCGGGTGGTGCGGCTGCGCGAGAAGGTCGTGGCCGGCACGGCCCGGCTCGAGCCCGGCGAAGGCGTCATCGGTATCGAGTTGGCCTCCGACCTGGGCCTGCAACCGGGCGATCGGCTGACGGTGCTGACCGGCACGGTCAGCGAGACGGTCCGCGTGACGGCGCTGGTCGACCTGGGCGTGCGCGAGCTGAACCGGCGCACCGTCATCGTGCCGCTGCGGCTGGCGCAAAGCCTGCTCGGCCTGCCGGGCGGCGCAACCAGCCTGGACCTCGCGCTGGCCGACGTCTGGGTCGCCAAGGACATGGCCGCCGACCTGCGGCGCCAGTTCCCGTACCAGGTCGAGAGCTGGCAGGAGACCAATGCGCAGCTGGTGTCGGCGCTCAACGCGCAGTCGGTCAGCACCGGGCTGATCCGGCTCATCGTGCTGATCGTCGTGGTGCTGGGCATTGCCAGCGTGCTGGTGGTGTCGGTGGTGCAGAAACGCCGCGAGATCGGCATCCTGCGCGCCATGGGCGCCACCCGCGGCCAGATGGTACGGGTGTTCCTGGTGCAGGGCGGCATCGTCGGCGCGGCCGGCTCGGTGCTGGGGCTGGCCCTTGCGCTGGCGATGATCTTCCTGTTCACCACCTTCGTGCGCGGCGCGGACGGCCAGCCGCTGTTTGCGATCACGCTGCCGGCGTCGCTGGCCGTGCAGGTGGCGCTGATCGCCACCGTGTGCGGCGTGCTGGCCGCCATCGCGCCGGCGCGCCGGGCCGCGGCGATGGACCCGGCCCAGGCGATCCGGATTTGATGAAGGACGCCCCCCGCCTGTCCGGCTTCACTGCGTGTAAGCCGGCCGAACCCCCCCCTGGGGGGCGCCCCCAGCGGCCTGGGCTTTGCGCTTGCGCGGCCGATGGACTTTGCATGGGCCTCGGTTGGCGCACCGCGCCGGGGAGCGCTGACACCATGGCCGATGTACGCGTTGGTGATCGTGAACCAGGCCGCCTGATCGAGCTGGCCGACGTGCACAAGTCGTACAACGTCGGCCTGCCGAGCGAGGCCGAGGTGCTGCATGGCTTGTCGTTGACGATCGACCGCGGCGAGTTCGTCGCGCTGATCGGTCCCTCGGGTTCGGGCAAGAGTACCTTGCTCAACATCGTCGGCCTGCTCGAGCGCATGACGGCGGGCAGCTACCGCATCAACGGCACGGCGGTGGGTTCGCTCGACGACCGGGCACTGACGCTGCTGCGGCGCGACACGCTGGGTTTCGTGTTCCAGTTCCACCACCTGTTGCCGGCCTTCACCGCGCTGGAGAACGTCACGATGCCGGGCCTGATCCGCGAAGGTTTCGTCAGCCGCCAGCAACGCGAGCGTGCGCGTGAACTGCTGGCGGCGGTCGGCCTGGCCAAGGCCATGGACAAGCGCCCGTCCGAGTTGTCGGGCGGCATGCAGCAACGCGTGGCGATCGCCCGCGCGCTGGTGTTCGATCCGCCGGTGGTGCTGGCCGACGAGCCCACCGGCAACCTCGATACCGCGTCGTCGGATGAGGTGTTCCAGGAATTGCGGCGCATGCACCGGGAACGGTCCACCTCGTTTGTCGTCGTGACCCACGACCCGCGCCTGGCGGCGCGTTGCGACCGGGTGGTGGAACTGGTCGACGGTGCGATCGCCCGCGACGAACGGGTTGCGGCCGATGACGGCCGGCCCGGGCCCGGCTAGCAGGCGCGTCGGGTGATTCGGGGACAGCCGCGCGGCGACGGTCGCGTGATGCCGGGCAATTGACCGGGCAACAGGCCGGGCCTCAGGCCGGCATCCACGCTCCCCGCGTCGGCGCGGCAAGCGGTCGCCGGCCGCGTCGGCGAAGGCCCAGCACGATCGCCACGCCCAATGCCACCAGCCACAGGGACTGCGGCTCGGGTACCGCCTGCAGGGGTGAACCGAGTGGGGACCCGTCCAGCACGGCGGCCGCCGCGCGGCCCAGTACCGCATGGGCGGCCGTCGTCGGGTGGATGGCGTCCCAGAAGGCCCAGGTGCTGGCATTGCTGCAGCTGTTCTCGGTGAAACCCAGGAATCCGAGCGAGCGGCACTGCCCCGTGGTGTTGGTGAAGCCATACGACGCGGGGTCGGCGAGCAAGGCATTGAACTCCGAATACACATCGAGGAAGTAGAACGAAGCCTGGTCCGTCAGGTCCATGACCATGGCGAGCAGTTCGCTGTTCCACAACTGGGTTGCGCTGGTGGCGGAGGCCTGGGTCGTCTTGCCGCGGTTTTCCGGAATCATGCCCAGGTCGGGCAGGTTGGGGATCAGGAACGAGTTGGCGCCGCTGCTGATCAGGCCGGTCAGCACGGATTGCAGCGCATTGATGCTGCTGGTGATGCCGGGCAGCGGATTGGCATTGCCCACGAGGTCGCGCACGTCGTTTCCGCCGGCCCACACCACGTACAGCGAGTTCGGGTTGGAACCGGCGGCGCCGACGCGCGCGCTGTAGTCGGCGTATTGCGTCAAGATGCCGGCCGATGCTCCGGTTGCGTTGTCCACGCGTGCGCCGCCATAGGCGTAGTTGTAGTTGTTGGCGCCGGACGAGCGCGACGCGGTATTGAGCGGTACGCCGATCAGCGGCGCCAGCGTTTCATGCCACAGCGGGCCGTTGGAGAAACGGCTGTTGCTGCCGTAACCGGCCAGATTGGCCACGATACCGCTGCCGGCACCGACCACGTTGCGCGTGTTACCGGTATCGGACAGGCTGTCGCCGAACAAGACCATTCGATCGAAAACGGGTGCGGCCTGCAGCCAGCCGGCGCTCGCCAGCGCACCGGCAGTGATCAAGACTTTCGTTATCTGGCCTATCCATCTCGTCGCTCTGGTCATCATGTCTGTCTCCGGTGTGGTGATGGTGTTACGGTGAAATTCCGTCACTTTTGATCATATGTTAAATATGTTTCAATAAGTTACATAAAACGTAGAGATGAGCTGGATGCGTCGCGCAAGCGACACCGACGCGTTTCGCGTCGAACGGTCATGCGCGGGGGTGGCTGGTTCAGGGCTTGGCAGCGGCGGCGGTCGGCAAGGGCTCGACCGCCGCGAGTTGCAGCTGCTGCCGAACGCCGCCGGGCGCGTGCTGGATCACCTGCAACGGCAGTTGCCCGCTGCGCGCCGCCGCCACGAGCGGGTGGGAGGGCCATGCCTGGGGGGCCGGGCCGTCGGTGCGGTCACGCAACTGATCGAGCACCGCGGCCATGGCCTGCAGCATCTGCAGCACAGCCGCGCCACCGGACACCGACGATGCCGGTGCAACACAGGCCTCGCCGACGGGTTCGCCGTCGGCATGCAGGCCGATCCGGCTGCATGCGTAGCCGACCACGGTCGCGTTGCCGCCAAGCGATGGCCGGGCATCCTGGGCCCGTACCCGGTCCATGGCCGACCACGGTCCGCGCGGCGCCAGCAACTGCTGCCAGCGCCGGTGGGCCAGCGCCTGTTGCGCCGGCGTGCCCGTTGCGGCCAGCCGCTCCATGTCGGCCGAGATCGATCGCAGCTGGCGCACCAGCATGGCGAGTCCGTCCGCGTCCAGGCGCACGCCACCTGCGGGATCCGCGCTGCCGGCATCGTGGGTCGTCAAGACCCCGTCGCGCCGGTCGAATGTCATGCGCACCCGTCCCTGGTCGTCGCGCCAGGCGACCTGGGCGGCGGTGACGTCGAATGCCTCGCGCATTGGCGCCTGTGGTCCGGTCGCGCGGTAGGACAGGCGCACGCCGCCGTCAGCGGCCTGGGCGATGGCGAGCACGCCGGCCGTCAAGGTCATGGCGAGCAGATATCGCATGGCCCGATGGTAAGACCGCGTCGACGCGGCCCGACGGTGGGCTCAGGGGGTCGGTCGACCGGGGCCCTGGATGCCGGTGGAGCGCGCCGACAGGTAGGCATACAGGTCCACGAGGTGTGCGTTCACGCTGGGTTCGCCGTCCATGGCCGGCATGCTCAAAGGGTATTCCTGGCGTCGGATGATTCTGTCGACCAGCGCGTCCAGCGCAGCACCGTCGCCGCGCGCCTGCGTCGCGGCCTGGCTCCAGTCATAACGCTTGAGCACCACGCTGACGAACTGGCGCGATCCCATGTCGCGCACGCGTGGCAGCAGATCGGGGCCGTTGGCCGTGCCGGTGGCGGACGGGCCATGGCAGGCCGCGCACTTGTTCTGGAACACCCGCCAGCCGAGGTAGCTCGAACCCGGTGGCTCCGCCATGCGGGCAACCTCTTCCGATGCGCGGCGGTTCTCCAGTTCGACGGCACAACCACCGGCCAGCAGCAGCGACAGCAGGGCCGCACCGGCCCACAGGCGGGGCCCGCGGCGCGGCGCGGGGTGTCGCGCGCCGGATGTTCCGGGCAGCGGGTCTCGAACTGTTTCGTGGTGTGGTTGTCGTGTGGCCATGGGTGTACGCCTCGCAAGCGTGGTCCGAAAGGGTGCGTCGCCGGATCGCAGGAATGCATGCCGCGCCCGACCGGCGCCTCGTCGGGTCATTGTGCGCGGGCACGAGCCGATCCGACTTGTCGCAGGTCAAGGCCGCACCGTTGAATTCGTGCTGAGATGCCCGCAGATACACGTCGATGGGACGCCATCGATCGACGCGCGGGCACGGCATCGCGCCCGCACCCGGATGTAGCTTCTTGCATGGGAGGATGAACATGCTCGATTCTCTGAAAGAAACCGGACGCACCATCGGCCGCGAGATCGGCCGCGCCTGGGACACCTTGTCCGAGGGCTGGCACGAACTGCTCAGCCGCAGCGGCAATGCGTTGACCCATTTCACGCATGGCGACAAGCGCAAGCGCAAGGACGACCTGTCCTCGGACGGCTTCCCGCACTGGAGCCTGCTGGCGGGCGAACTGGAGGAAACCCGCAGCGACGTGCTGGTGCGCGTCGAACTGCCTGGCCTGGACAAGGACGATTGCGAGATCACCATCGACGGCAACGTGCTCCATGTGCGGGGCGAGAAACGTTTCGAGCGCGAGACGAGCGACAGCACCTACCACGTCATGGAGCGCGCCTACGGATCGTTCCAGCGCGCGATCGCACTGCCGCGCAACGTGCGGGCCGACAAGGCCAGCGCCAGCTTCAGGAACGGTGTGTTGACGGTACGCCTGCCCAAGGGCGAGCAGGACACCGTGCGCACGATACGGGTCGACTGACACGGGGCGGTCTGCAGCGGGTGGTCGGCAGCGGGTGGTCGGCAGCGGCGCCATCGCCCGGTACCAGTGGCCGGCCAGTGGCGCCCTGGCGCGATGCTACGATGTGCCGATGTTGCCGATGTTGCCGATCAAGCGACGGAGATGGCGATCATGGCTGGTGCCCGCCGTGTGCGCGATGGTGCTGCAGGCCCATGCGGCGGGTTTCGCGCTCGTGGAGGTCGCCCCCGATCGGACCGGCCCCGCATTGCGCGGTGCGGTCTGGTATCCATGTGCGGCGGCGCCTGGCGTGGTCCGGCTCGGCCCCATGGAACTGCGTGTGACGCAGGATTGCCCGGCACCGCCAGATGCGCGGCCATTGATCGTGATGTCCCATGGATCCGGCGGCTCGGGGCTGGGCAACCACGATACGGCAGCGGCACTGGCGGATGCAGGCTTCGTCGTGGCAGCCTTGAACCATCCCGGCGACAACTTTCGCGATCGTGCGCAGCAGGGTGAGCTGTCGATCTTCGCGTCGCGCGAATCCGACATGCGGCGACTGATCGACCATATGGCCCATGGATGGGGCGGTGGCAACCGTGTCGATGCCGACCGCGTCGGATTCTTCGGGTTTTCGCGCGGCGGCCATACCGGCCTTGCGCTGGCAGGCGCGGTGGCCGATTTCGGTCTCCCGTACCCGATGTGCGATGCGGGCGCCCCCATGCCGATGTGCCAGCAGATGCGGCGCGACCCGACAGCGGCGACTGTGTCGCAGCCGGACCCGCGCATCAAGGCCCTGGTGCTGGTCGACCCCTTGCCGTATTTCTTCTCGCAGCAGGGATTGAAACCCGTTCGTGTCCCGGTGCAGATATGGTCATCCGAACGCGGTGGCGATGGCCTGGCGCCCGAAAACGTCAGGCAGCTTGCGCGCTTCCTGCCCGTGCCGCCGGACCTCCGGGTGGTCGCCGGGGCGGGTCATTTCGCATTTCTTGCGCCCTGCCCACCCGCGCTGGCCGCGGCGGAGCCAATCGTCTGCGGCGACCCGCACGGCTTCGATCGGCGGGGCTTTCATGTGGCGTTCAACAGCGCGATCGTTCAGTTTTTCCGATCCGCGCTGCGCTGACCTGGCCGTTGGCACCTCCTGCAGGCAGAAGTTGCCGCGCCCGTCGGCCCGTCGACGGGACGGCGGTGACCCACGGCCCGATGCACCATCGCACCGGCCTACCTTGCAGGGTGGGTCGCCTTGTCGATCTGCGGCGGTTCGGACGTCTCACGCGCCGGGCGACTGTCCCTGCCCGCGGTGTGTGGCGCATGCAGCACGATCAGCATCTGCGCCAGGTAGTAGGTCGACAGGATCCACAGGCTGGCCAGCGGCACCGGCGTCAGGAAACGGTTGATCGCGATCAGCGTGTCGCTGATGGTGAATGCACAGGCGCCGACGGCCATCAGCGTGAATGCCCTGTCCTGCAGCACGCTGGCCCGGCCGATGGCTTGCGCCGCCATCAGGCCGACCACGACGATATAACAACTGACCGCGGCCTTGAGGCCGGCCCCGTCCAGCGTGTCCCACAACAGCGCCATCATGGCCCCACCGACCGCCAATACCAGCACCAGCGCGCCGCGGTCGGGAAACCAGGCTTGTTGCTGGCGAAACAGCGCGACGTAACACAGGTGGGCCAGCAGGAACGCGGCCAGACCCGGGACGAACAGGTTGCCGGGCAGCATCAGGAACACGTCGCCGGCCATCGATGCCAGCAAGGCGGCCAGCAGCAACCACAGCGACGGTCCGGCGCCGCCACGGCGCAGTACCAGCAACACGGCGATGGCCATCGTCAGGGGCTTGAAGAGATAGTGCATCTGCAACAGGCCAACCGCCGCACTGGCCGAGGCCAGTGCGGCCGACACGAGCATCAGTGCCGCGAGCACGCCCAGCCGCGACTGCAGTGCGGCACCCAGCGACCAGAAGGCGGCCAGCAGCGCCGCGCTCCAGATGGCCACCGCCGTGCCGTCGAGTGTGTGCGCGAACCACAACAACACGGCCACGGCGCCGAGCAGCAATACGAATCCGCTGCCGACAAACGCCTTGACCGGAGCCGCCACCGGCGGGTCGTAAGGTTCCACCTGGTTGATGTCGAACGGCGGCTTGGGCCAGCGCGCCGCCACATCGGCGGGACGCCATCCGGGGGGCTTGATCCACACGCGCAGCTTGTCGAGCCAGTTGCGGGCGCGCCAGCTGTCCTGCACCAGCCCGGCATAGACCTCGGCGTTGGCCCACAGCGGGTCCCAGCTGCGCAATCCGGCGCGGGTGCCGTAGACACAGGGCTCGCCCTCTTCGCGGAAACTGCCGAACAGCCGGTCCCACAGGATCAGGATGCCGCCGTAGTTCTTGTCCAGGTACGGGTCGTTGACGGCATGGTGCACCCGGTGGTTGCTCGGCGAGCAGAACACACGGTCGAACCAGCCCAGCTTGCGTACCAGTTCGGTATGCACCCAGAACTGGTACAACAGGTCGATCAGCGCGACGATGCCGAAAACCAGCGGCGGCACGCCGGCCACGGCCATCGGCAGGTAGAACACCCAGCCGAGCAAGGCACCGCTGCTGGTCTGGCGCAGCGCGGTCGACAGGTTGTACTGCTGGCTCTGGTGGTGCACCACGTGCGCGGCCCAGAACACCGCCACCTCGTGGCCGGCGCGGT
>JBFIDI010000124.1:0-12501 GCA_041581405.1 Burkholderiaceae bacterium | reverse complement strand
GGCGCAAGCGGTCGGTGCACGACCGCTTGCGTCAACCAGCCACCACCGGTGGCTGGCACGGGGGGCGTGGCACGGCAAGCGCCGCGTCACGCCGAACGGGATCAGTCCACCAGTTCGGTCAGGGCCTTGGCATACCGGTTCGCATGGCTGCGCTCGGCCTTGGCCAGGGTCTCGAACCAGTCGGCGATCTCGTCATGGCCTTCCTCGCGGGCGGTCTTGGCCATGCCGGGATACATGTCGGTGTATTCGTGGGTCTCGCCCGCCACCGCGGCCTTGAGGTTGTCGCGGGTCGCGCCGATCGGCAAGCCGGTGGCCGGGTCGCCGCACTGCTCGAGCCACTCGAGGTGACCATGGGCATGGCCGGTTTCGCCTTCCGCCGTGGAGCGGAACAGCGCCGCCACGTCGTTCTGGCCTTCGATGTCGGCCTTGTTCGCGAAATACAGATAACGGCGGTTGGCCTGCGATTCGCCCGCGAAGGCGGCTTTCAGGTTTTCTTCCGTCTTGGAGCCTTTGAGTGCTGCCATGGAAATCTCCTTGTGGTTGGGGTTGAACACGTCTGCTTCGGACGTTCGCACGCCTGAAGAGCGTACTAGGGTAGCCGGGCTTTGTGACAAGGTCCAATTGGCACAGTCAATGCGGGGAATGCAATCTGCCTATCGGGGCGCGCCAGTTGATAACCATTCTCAACTTCATCCGGTTTCGGCAAGCCATGGACCGCCCGTCGCGGGTTGTTGCCGATGCGCCGCCACGCATGTTGCGCCATGGTCGAGACACCGCCCGTGTCCACCGGGCCGACGGAGCACGGGGTCACGCATTGACCGCGCGCAATTCCCAACAGGCGATCATTACGATATAGTAAACGCGTTACGGATAGGTGAATTTCAACAACCCGCATCCGGCTTGTGCCGACACGGAAACCACCATGGAAAACACAACCCCTGCTTCGCCGATGCCGGCGGCCGCCCCGATCCAGCAACTGCACCACTACGCCTACCGTGCCCGCGACGCCGAGGAGACCCGGCACTTCTACGAGGACATCCTGGGCCTGCCGCTGTACCACATCATCCAGAGCGACCATGTGCCCAGCACCGGCGAATATTGCCCGTACACCCACTTCTTCTTCCGCCTGCACGACGGCTCGTTCATCGCGTTCTTCGATCTCGGTGACGACGAGGCGGCCCTGCCCTCGCCCAACACCCCGGCCTGGGTCAACCACGTGGCCTTTCGCGTCGCGTCGGTGGCCGACCTCGAGGCCATGCGGGCGCGGCTGCAGGCCCACGGCGTCGAGGTGATCGGCGTGACAGACCACCACGTGTTCAAGAGCATCTATTTCTTCGACCCCAATGGCGTGCGGCTCGAGCTGTCGGCCGACGTGGCCAGCGCCGAGCAGATGGAACGCGAGAGCCACGAGGCCCGCGCGCGGCTGGACGCGTGGACGGCGCGCAAAGCACAATGGCGCCAGGACCGTGCGAAAGGCTTGGCAGCCGGAGCCCTGAAGCCGCAGCAGAACGATCGCCCGGAAGTCGCGGCACGGGCCGCGTCTTCGCAACCCTCGTGAGGAGCCGCATGAGCGCAACGCCCGACAGCACCGTGAGCAAGCCCTACCAGGCCGCGGCTTTCACCAACGACTACGAATTCGCCAAGGGCGGCTACGAACTGCCGCAATACCCCTTCGTCGCGCCGCCGGAACTGGGCTCGACCACCATCGTGCGCCATCCCATCGTCATCGTCGGCGCCGGCATCACCGGCCTGACCATGGCCTGCGCGCTGGCGCGCCAGGGCATTGCGGCCGTGGTGCTGGACGAAGACAACTCGGTGGGTGTCAAGGGTGCCTCGTCGCGAGGCATCTGCTACACGCAGAAGTCGCTCGAGATCTTCCACCGGCTGGGCATCTACGAGCGCATCGCGGCCAAGGGCATCCAGTGGAGCGTGGGGCGCACCTTCGCCGGCCACGACGAGGTGTATTCCTTCGACCTGCGCCAGCAAAGCAGCTTCCAGCTCTCGGCCCAGCCGCCGTTCATCAACATCCAGCAGTTCTACATCGAGGGGTACCTGGTCGAGCGCATCCATGAGCTCGGAGGCGTCGACCTGCGCTGGAGTTCGCGCGTCACCGGCTTCGAGCAACACGACGGCTTCGCGACGCTGACGGTGGAAACACCCGCCGGCAGCTACCGGGTCGAGGCCGAACACGTGATCGACGCCAGCGGCTCGCACACGCCCTTCCACGCCTGGTGCGGCGCCGGCAAGCAGGCGCGCCGCGGCGACGACCGCTGGTGCATCGCCGACGTGCGATTCAAGAACCTGCCGCCGACCGAACGCCATACCTGGATCGAGGCGCCGTTCAACGACAACCGCGCCGTCTGGCAACACCTGATGGCCGACGACGTCTGGCGCATCGACTACCAGATGGAGCCCGATGCCGACCCGGCCAAGGTCAGCAGCGAGGCCGAGGTGCGCAAGCGCCTGCAGCGCCAGTTCGGCGCCGACATCGATTGCGAGATCGTCTGGGTCGGTCCTTATGCCTACCGCAGCCAGTGCCTGGACGCGCTGCACATCGGCAGCGTGTATTTCATGGGCGACACCGCCAAGATCGTCAGCCCGTTCGGCGCCCGCGGTGGCAACACCGGCGTGGCCGACGCCGACAACCTGGCCTGGAAGCTCGGTGCGGTGTTGCGCGGGCGCGCCGGCCCGGGCCTGCTCGCCAGTTACGACCAGGAACGGCTGGAGGCGGCGCAGCAGAACGTGCAGGTCACCAACCGCACCGCGCGTTTCCTGCGGCCGGCCGACGGCATCGAGCGCAGGTTCCGCGATGCCGTGATCAGCCTGGCCCGCCAGTACCCGTTCGCCCGCCAGTTCGTCAACACCGGCCGCATGGCGGTGGCCAATCCGTACAGCCGCTCCAGCGTGTGCCAGGCGTCCGGCGGCCTGTCGGTGCAGAACGTGTTCTTCCGCTGGCAGGATGGCAGCCAGGGCTGCGTGAACGACCTGCTGCAGTGGGCCGACGGGCATTTGCTGCTGCTGGTGTTCGGCGACCAGTCGCTGCAGGCGCGCCAGCGCCTGGCCCGGCTCACGCGCCAGGCACCGGTGCGGTGCGTGCAGGTGCTCGGCCCCGACAGCCGCACCCAGTCGCGCGAGACGATACGCGACCCGCAGGGACATCTGCAGGGGGCCTGCCACGTGTTCGGCCACGCCTGGGCACTGGTGCGCCCCGACGCCTATCTCGCGGCGACTGGCGAAGCGGTCGACGGCGCGCTGGTGCAGGCGATCGAACACGCACTGGCCATTGCTTGAAACCCTCACCGGCACCCATCCCATGAAAACCAGCTTGAACCTGCAGGACGCGGACACCTTCTACGAACAACTGCTCGATGCCCACCAGGGCCTGGACCGGGAGCAGTCGGAGTTGTTCAATGCCCGCCTGATCCTGTTGCTGGCCAATCAGGTCGGCGACAACCGCGTATTGCAGGAATGCCTTGCGGCCGCCCGGCTGCCGGCCGCGAAGACCCCCGCCTGACGCAGCGGCGACGGCGACAGCGCCGACACGTCGCCTAAAATCGGCGCTTCCCGGACCCACGTCCGGGTGCGGAATCCACCGGGATGCCGCATACCGGCCCGCGCGTCCCGCACGACGGGCCCAGACCACACCGCCACACCATGACCGACGTTCTGCAACAGCCCGGGCTCGAAAGCCTGTCCAAATCCTTCGAACCCGCCGCACTGGAGGCCCATTGGGGGCCGGAATGGGAACGCCGCGGGTACGGACGGGCCGGCGCGCGCGGCACCGGAGAGCCGGACGCGGCGGCCGGCTCGTTTGCGATCCAGCTGCCGCCGCCCAACGTGACCGGCACGCTGCACATGGGCCACGCGTTCAACCAGACCATCATGGACTCGCTGACGCGTTACCACCGCATGCGCGGCCACAACACGGTCTGGGTCCCCGGCACTGATCATGCCGGGATCGCCACGCAGATCGTCGTCGAACGCCAGTTGCGCGACCAGGGCATCAGCCGCCACGACATGGGACCGACGCCAGCCGAGGCGCGCAAGAACTTCGTCGCGCGCGTGTGGGAGTGGAAGGAAAAATCGGGCAACACCATCACCACGCAGATGCGCCGCATGGGCGACAGCGTGGACTGGAGCCGCGAATATTTCACGATGGACGAGAAGTTGTCGACCGTCGTCACCGACACCTTCGTGCGCCTGTACGAGCAGGGCCTGATCTACCGCGGCAAGCGCCTGGTCAACTGGGACCCGGTGCTCAAGACCGCGGTCAGCGACCTGGAGGTGGAAAGCGAGGAGGAAGACGGCCACCTGTGGCACATCCGTTACCCGTTCGCCGACGGCCCGCAGCCGGTCGACGGCCAGGTGCAGGACGGCCTGGTGGTGGCCACGACCCGGCCCGAGACCATGCTCGGCGACGTTGCCGTCATGGTCCATCCCGACGATGCGCGTTACAGCCATCTGATCGGCAAGCAGGTGCAGTTGCCGCTGTGCGGCCGCACGATACCGGTGATCGCCGACGACTATGTCGACCCGGCCTTCGGCACCGGCGTGGTCAAGGTCACTCCCGCCCACGATGTCAACGACTATGCCGTGGGCCAGCGCCACAAGCTGGAGATGATCGGCGTGTTGACCCTGGACGCCACGCTCAACGACGCGGCGCCCGAGGCCTACCGCGGCCTGGACCGGTTCGTCGGCCGCAAGAAGGTGGTCGCCGACCTCGAGGCGCTGGGCCTGCTGGTCGAGACCAAGAAACACCGGCTGATGGTGCCGCGCTGCGCGCGCACCGGCCAGGTCGTCGAGCCGATGTTGACCGACCAGTGGTTCGTGGCCATGTCCAAGGTCAGTCCGCAGGATCCGACCGGGAAGTCGATCGCACAAAAAGCCATCGACGCAGTCGACAGCGGCGCCGTGCGCTTCATCCCCGAGAACTGGGTCAACACCTACAACCAGTGGATGAACAACATCCAGGACTGGTGCATCAGCCGCCAGTTGTGGTGGGGCCACCAGATCCCGGCCTGGTATGGCGACGGCGGCGAACTCTTCGTCGCCCGCGACGAGGCCGGTGCCCGTGCGGCTGCCGACAAGGCCGGTTACACCGGCGCGTTGCGCCGCGACGAGGACGTGCTCGACACCTGGTATTCGTCGGCGCTGGTGCCGTTCTCGACCATGGGCTGGCCGCAGGCCGCCGAAGCTCCCGCGACCGCCGGGCAGCAACCGTCCGACTACGACCTCTACCTGCCGTCGACCGTGCTGGTGACCGGTTACGACATCATCTTCTTCTGGGTCGCCCGGATGATCATGATGACGACCCACTTCACCGGCCGCGTG
This sequence comes from Burkholderiaceae bacterium, assembly GCA_041581405.1. Lineage (GTDB taxonomy): Bacteria > Pseudomonadota > Gammaproteobacteria > Burkholderiales > Burkholderiaceae_C > CAISIP01. The sequence goes on along the minus strand of JBFIDI010000124.1, from coordinate 7,170 downwards.
CCGTTCCGCGACGTCTACATCCACGGCCTGGTGCGCGACGCGCACGGCCAGAAGATGAGCAAGTCGGAGGGCAACGTGCTCGACCCGGTGGATTTGATCGACGGCATCACGCTCGAGCCGCTGCTGGCCAAGCGTTCGGAAGGCCTGCGCAAGCCCGAGACCGCGCCCACGGTGCGCAAGAACACGCAGAAGGAGTTCCCGGACGGCATCCCCGCGTTCGGCGCCGATGCGCTGCGTTTCACGTTCGCCGCGCTGGCCACGCTGGGGCGCAACATCAACTTCGACACCAAGCGCTGCGAGGGTTACCGCAACTTCTGCAACAAGTTGTGGAACGCGACGCGCTTCGTGCTGATGAACTGCGAAGGTCGGGACTGCGGCCTGCAGGAACACACGGCCGCCGAATGCACGCCGGGCGGCGAACAGCCCGCCTACCTGGAGTTCAGCCAGAGCGACCGCTGGATCACCTCGGTGCTGCAGCAGGTCGAGGCCGACGTGGCCAGGGGCTTCGAGGAATACCGGCTCGACAACGTGGCCAACCGCATCTACCAGTTCGTCTGGGACGAGTTCTGCGACTGGTACCTGGAGATCGCCAAGGTGCAGATCGCCACCGGCAACGAGGCGCAGCAACGCGCCACCCGGCGCACGCTGATCCGGGTGCTCGAGACCATCCTGCGGCTGGCGCACCCGGTGATCCCGTTCATCACCGAGGAACTCTGGCAGAAGGTCGCCCCGGTGGCCGGTCGTGCCGGCGACTCGGTCAGCATCGCGGCCTATCCGGTCAGCCAACCCGAGCGCATCGACCCGGCGGCCATCGCGTACGTGGCCCGGCTCAAGTCGCTGGTCGACGCCTGCCGCAACCTGCGCGGCGAGATGGGCGTGTCGCCCGCCACACGGCTGCCGCTGTTCGTGCTCGCCGCCGATGCGGCCGAGGCGGATTTCCAGCGCACGGCGGCCCCGGTGCTGCAGGCACTGGCCAAGCTCAACGAGGTGCGGGTGTTCGAGGACGAGGCGAGCTGGGCGGCGGCCGCCAAGGCCGCGCCGGTGGCGGTGGTCGGCGCCGCACGCGTGTGCCTGTACATGGAGGTCGACGTGGCCGCCGAAAAGGCGCGCCTGGGCAAGGAAGCCACCCGGCTCGAGGGCGAGATCGCCAAGGCCCAGGGCAAGTTGGCGAACCAGGCCTTCGTGGCCAAGGCCCCGGCGGCGGTGATTGCGCAGGAGCGCGAGCGCGTGGCCAACTTCGAGGCCACGCTGGCCAAGTTGCGCGAGCAGCTGCTGCGCCTGGGCTGAAGCGCCCCGGGCAGCAAGGCGCGCCGGGCACCGCCCGGCGGCCGCGTGGCGCTCAGCGCCGGCGCATCAGGTGGATGAACTCCGAGCCTTCGGTCTGCTGCTCCAGCAACTCGTTGCCGGTCTGCTTGGCGAAGGCCTGGAAGTCGCGCACCGAGCCGGCGTCGGTGGACACGACCTTGACCGTCTGCCCGCTTTGCAGGCCACTCAGGGCCTTCTTGGCCTTGAGGATGGGCAGCGGACAGTTCAGGCCGCGGGCGTCGACTTCAATATCTGCAGCTTGCATCGTGTCTCCTGCACAGGTTCATCGGGATGAGGCCGATCTTATCCGCACGCCCGGGCGATTGCGCGCTCAACGCCGGCTCCACTCGACGAACTGCGGCTCGTGCCCGCGGGAACGCAACCACTGGGCCAGCACATATCCGGTGCCCGCCGGCCAGCAGCGCACATCCTCGAGCCGGTACAGCTTGTAGTCGACCAGCTCCGGCGAGAGCCGCACCGTGCCGCTGCACTGGGCGTGGTAGGCGATGATGACCTGGTTCATGCGCTGGAAATCGTAGACGCCGATCAGCGCCAGCGCATCGGTCTGCAGCGCGGTCTCTTCCGCGATCTCGCGCCGTATGCCGTCCTCGGGCGTTTCGCCGGCCTCCATGAAGCCGGTGATCAGGGCATAGGCCTTGGCGGTCCAGGCGGCGTTGCGCGCCAGCAGCACCTTGCCCTCGTATTCGATCACCGCCGCCAGTACCGGCACCGGGTTGTTCCAGTGGGTGAAGCCGCAGGCGGCGCAACGCAGCCGCTCCTTGTGGCCACCGTCCTCCAGTTGGGAAATGTTCGCGAGTTCGGTCGCGCACTGCGGGCAATACCGGAATGGCTGCTGCATCGCGCGTTACGCCGGGAACACGCCGGTGGACAGGTAACGATCACCCCGGTCGCAGACCACGAAGACGATGGTCGCGTTCTTCTCGCGCGCGCTGATCTGCTGCGCGACCCAGCACGCGCCGGCCGCGGAGATGCCGGCGAAGATGCCCTCCTCGCGCGCCAGGCGCCGCGCCATGTCCTCGGCGTCGGCCTGGCTCACGTAGACCAGTTCGTCGACCGTGGACGGGTCGTAGATCTTGGGCAGGTATTCCTGCGGCCACTTGCGGATGCCCGGAATCCGGGAGCCCTCGGCCGGCTGCGCACCGATGATGCGCACCTTCGGGCTTTTCTCCTTCATGAAGCGCGACACGCCGGTGATGGTGCCGGTCGTGCCCATGGCGCTGACGAAATGCGTGATCGAGCCCTTGGTGTCGGCCCAGATCTCCGGGCCGGTGGTCTCGTAGTGGATACGCGGGTTGTCCTGGTTGGCGAACTGGTCCAGCACCAGGCCCTTGCCGGATTTCTGCATCTGCTCGGCCAGGTCGCGCGCGTATTCCATGCCGCCGCTCTTGGGTGTGAGGATGAGTTCGGCGCCGTAGGCCTTCATCGTCTGCACCCGCTCGATGGACAGGTCCTCCGGCATGATCAGGACCATGTGGTAACCCTTGATCGCCGCCGCCATCGCCAGCGCAATGCCGGTGTTGCCCGAGGTGGCCTCGATCAGCGTGTCGCCGGGCTTGATGTCGCCACGCTCCTGCGCGCGCTGGATCATCGACACGGCGGGCCGGTCCTTGACCGATCCGGCCGGGTTGTTGCCCTCGAGTTTGCCCAGTACGACATTGCCGCGGGACTTGTTTTCTTCGGCGCCGATGCGCTGCAATGCCACCATCGGCGTCTTGCCGATGGTGTCTTCGATGGTGGGATATTTCATGCCCCGCACTGTGCCATAATTTCGCCCTTGTTCCGACTCCGTTGCCGGAGTGGTGAAATTGGTAGACGCACGGGACTCAAAATCCCGCGGGGTAAAACCCGTGCCGGTTCGATTCCGGCCTCCGGCACCATCGCGGTCGCATCCGCGTGCAGCGGCAGTCGCTGCCTCCCCTTTTTCTTGTTTCCCGCGCGCGCCGGCGCGCCAGCCGCCGCGTGCTCAGGTATTTGCGCAGGCCACGTCGACGATGCGGCTGACAGTCGAGTTCGGTGGCGCGCCGTTCCAGCTCATCGGGCCGTGTTCGGAATGCAGCATCGGCCCCTGGCCCATCGGGCGTCCGTGGTCGGACGAGAAGATGCGGCGAATGCGCCGGCCGACACAATCGACCTCGATCTGGTCCTTGGACGAACGCACCATCAGGGACTGGCTGGCCTGCATCGCCTTGTGGTTGCGCAGCACCCAGATCATCACGTTGTCGCCCACCCGCGGCGATTTCTGCGAATCGATGTAGAACACCGATTGCTGGCTGGACGAGACCCGGACCCAGTCGGCCCGGGCCTGCCAGGACCCCAGCGCCAGCGCGACGGCCGCCACGGCCGCAACGGCCCGTCGGATGGACGCGTGTCGTCGCGCGGGACGGATGGTGTTGCATCGCTTGTCGTTCGTCTTCATGCCGCCATCATGCCCGCGCCCGTGCATCGCGGCTTGACGCAGCACAGGCAAGCGCGTTCTGTGGCCGAAAACGTGACAAAGTTCGCGCCACCACACCGCGTCCGTGCCGGGTTCCAGAGCAAGACGCCGGGGTATGGCGATGCCGGCTTGCCAAGTCGGCGGTTTGGGCGCATCGTGCATATTGGCATCTGCCATGCACGGGAGACCACCATGTTCCAGCCCCGCCGTGTTTCATTGCGCATCGCCTGCATCCGCTCGCTGCTGTCGATGTTTCTGCTCGGCGCGATGCCGCTGGCCCACGCCGACACCGCCTCCGCCTCCGCCGGATCGACCGCAAGCCCGACCGGCATCGCCGCCTATGCCCGGGCCCACGCGGCCGTGGTCGGGTTGCGGACCACGGTCAGCGACGATGCCCGCTCCGCCGAGTCGCTCGGCAAGCAGCGCTCGGGTTCGGGCGTGCTGATCGGCAAGGACGGGCTGATCCTGACCATCGGCTACCTGATGATGGAGGCCGACCACATCCAGATCGTCACGCACGACAACAAGACCCTGCCGGCCAAGGCCGTGGCCTACGACCTGGCCACCGGCTTCGGCCTGGTGCGCACCTTGCTGCCGCTCGAGGGCCTGGAGCCGGTCGGCTTCGGGACGCTGGAGGAATTGCGCAGCGGCGAACCCTTGATGGCGGTCTCCGGTGTCCAGCCCGACGATACGCACGGCGATGTCGCCATGGTCTACCTGGTCGGCAAACGCGCGTTCTCCGGATACTGGGAATACCACATCGAATCGGCGGCGTTCACCAGCCCGCCGATCGCCAACCACTCGGGCGCCGGGCTTTTCAACCAGCGCGGCGAACTCGTCGGTGTCGGCAGCCTGCTGGTGGGCGACGCCATGGGCCCGGGACGGCGCCTGCCCGGCAACATGTTCGTGCCGGTCGACCTGCTCAAGCCGGTGCTCGACGAAATGCAGCGGACCGGCAGCAGCAAGACCAGCCGCCGCCCCTGGCTGGGCCTATCGTCGACCGAGCAGTCCGGCCGGATCCAGATCATCCGGGTCAACAAGGACAGCCCGGCGCAGCAGGCCGGGCTGCAGCCCGGCGACCTGGTGCTGGCCGTCGACGGCACGACGGTCGCCACGCTGGAGGCGTTCTACAAGAAGTTGTGGGACCGCAGCGATCCGGATGGCGAGGTCACGCTGACGGTGCTGCAGGGCGCGGAAGTCAAGACCATCCGCATCCGCGCCGTGGACCGCATGCGCACGATGCACAAGCCGTCGGGCATCTGAGCGGCTGCGATCGATTCGTCGTTCGCCGCGTGCGCGCCGACGGCGTCGACACCGTGCCGCGCGCGCACAGGCTCAACCCGATCGCAGTCCGTCGGCCACGGTGGGGTAACGCAGGCGCAGCTTCAACTCCCGCTTGAGCCGGGTGTTGTCCATCTGGCGTGATTCACGCATGAAACTGAGCATGCCCAACGGCAGCGTTGTCGCCGCCGCATCGCGCGCAATACGCGGCGGCCGGGGCAATCCGTAGCGATCGGCGGCCAGGTCGAAATAGTCACCCATGCGCAGCCGCGTGTCGTCGTTGACGTTGTAGATGCGCTGCGCGCGTCCACGCCACAACGCCGCGATGCAGGCCCGCGCGAGGTCGTCGGCATGGATATGGTTGGTGAACACGTCGTCCTGCGGGCGCAATACCGCGGTGCCGGCCAGCAGGCGCTTGCGCGGGGTTCCGCCCTCGCGGTCCTCGGCGTAGATGCCGGGCACGCGCAGGATGCTGGTCCGCACGAAGGCGGAGCGCCCCAGGAAACGCACGGCCGTTTCAGCGTCGAAACGCCTGCGGGCCCGCGGCGTGTCCGCATGCGGCATGCGTGTCTCGCGCACCATCTCGCCATTGCAATCACCGTAGACGCCGCTGGTCGACGCATACACCAGCGACAGCGGCGCCGACCGCAGCCGCAGCACCCGCGCAAGCGCACGGGTACGGGCGTCCATCCAGCCCTCGGCCGGCGGCGGCGCCAGGTGCAGCACGCGATCGCCGACGCCGGCGAGGCGGCGCAGGCTCGGCGGACGATCCAGATCGCCGCGCAACACATGCACGCCACGCGCGCGCAATTCACCGGCGCGGGCACCGCTGGCGCTGAGCACGGAGACCTGCATGCGCCCCTGCAATTGCTGCACGACACGCATGCCGATGTCGCCGCAACCCACGAGCAGCAGCCGGGTACGACGGAAACGCGCCGGCAACGCGCCCATGGGATTCATGTTTGAAGGCAAAATCGACGGTTCCACTGTTTGCGACTTCCCGAGGATACCGAACCGATGACCTTCCAGATTTCGATCTTGCCCAGCGGGCGCACGTTCACCGTCAACGAGGGCGAAGCCATGCTCGGCGCCGGCATCCGCCAGGGCATCGGGCTGCCGTACGGCTGCAAGGACGGGGCCTGCGGTTCCTGCAAGTGCAAGAAGATCGAAGGCACGGTCGTGCACGGGGCGCACCAGAGCAAGGCGCTGAGCGACGAGGAAGAAGCCAACGGCTACGTGCTGACCTGCTGCGGCGTGCCGCAGAGCGACGTGGTGCTCGAGTCGCGCCAGGTGACCGAGGCCGGCGCATTTCCGATCCGCAAGATGCCGGCGCGCGTCGCCTCGCTCACGCGCGCGTCGCACGACGTGATGGTCATCCAGCTGCAACTGCCGGCCAACGACCCCTTCGTCTACCACGCCGGCCAGTACATCGAGTTCATCATGCGCGACGGCAACCGGCGCAGCTACTCGATGGGCAACGCACGGCACAACGGCCCGGGCGTCGAGTTGCACATCCGGCACATGCCGGGCGGCAAGTTCACCGACCACGTGTTCTCCAACATGAAGGAGAAGGAGATCCAGCGCATCGAGGGACCGTTCGGCAGCTTCTACCTGCGCGAGGATTCCGACAAGCCCATGGTGCTGCTGGCGTCGGGCACCGGCTTCGCGCCCATCAAGGCCTTGATCGAACACATGCAGTTCCAGGGCATCACCCGCCCCGCCACCCTGTACTGGGGCGGTCGCCGGCCGGAAGACCTGTACATGAACGCCTGGGTCGAGGAAAAGCTGCGCGAGATGCCCAACCTGCGCTACGTGCCGGTGATCTCCAACGCCACGCCCGAAGACGCCTGGACCGGCCGGACCGGTTTCGTGCACAAGGCGGTGCTCGAGGACTTCCCGGATCTCTCCGGCTACCAGGTCTATGCCTGCGGCGCCCCGATCGTCGTGGACTCGGCCCGGCTCGAATACAGCGAACTCGCCGGCCTGCCCGAGGACGAGTTCTACGCCGACTCGTTCATCACCGAAGCCGACAAGGCGCACGAGTGAAGCGCTGAGCGGCCACGGCGGCGGCCTGCCCCTCGTACGGCCGCCGACGGGCCGTACGAGTCACCTGGAGTCTGACGCAAAAT
>JBFIDI010000123.1:0-12508 GCA_041581405.1 Burkholderiaceae bacterium | reverse complement strand
TGGCCGGGCTTGGCCTTGGCCAGCGCGACGAACTCCTTCAGCGTCTTGGCCGGCACGTCGTTGTTGACGGTGACGATCAGCGGCACCGAACCCATGTAGCCGATGGGGGCGAACGCGGTGTCCTGGTCGTAGGGCAGCGACTTCATCAGGCTCTTGAGCGCGGCGTTCGTGCTGTTGGTGCCGAACAGGATGGTGTAGCCGTCGGGCGTGGCCTTGGCGACGGCGTCGGCGCCCAGCATGCCGTTCACGCCGGGCTTGTTCTCGATGACGATGGTCTGGCCCAGCGTCTCCGACATCTTGGCCGCGAAGGCGCGGCCGATCTGGTCGGTGGCGCTGCCGGCGGCGAACGGCACGATGGCCTTGATCGGCTTGGCGGGATAGGCCTGGGCGAAGGCGGCCGAACCGGCCAAGGCGGCCACCGTGAACAGTGCGAAGGAACGGAATCCGTGACGCATGGGAAATCCTGGAGGTTGAGGAGGGCGCAGTTTAGGGCAAATCCGCGTCGATCCCGATGCCCAGGACCGCCGAACACAAGGTCTTTCCGTGCGCGTCGAGCGCCAGCGAACGCGTCACGCCGCCGGCCAGCGCGTCGTGCAGCACGAACTGCAGCGCGCCCAGGTGCGGCAGCGCAAAACGCTCGACCCGGCCCTGCACGATGCCCTGGTAATGCAGGCGCACCCGCTCGGCGCTGAGCGTGCGTTCGAGCAGCGGGTAGTCGGCCGCGTCGCGTGCGATCACGCTGAGCGTGGCGCGGTTGCCCTTGTCGCCCGAGCGCGCGATCGCGATGTCGCGCACGGTACGGGGGTGGTGGTGGTCGTGTGCCATGTCGCTCAAGCCTCCAGCAGGGTCAGGCGCGGCGATACCGCCGCGCGGGGAATCAGCGCCGAGGCCGCGGCCACGACCTCGCGCACCGACTGGGTGACGCCGCCGCCGGCGGCCGGGCCGCTGAGGTACAGCGCCTCGACCTCCTGCGCGACACGTTCGGCCATCGCGCGGGTCTCGGCGCGCAGCGCCAGCCGCACCCGCACCTCGTAAGGCTCGGCATCGCCGGCCCGTGGCGCGCCGTGCATCGCGTCCACGCCGATCAGCTCGGCCCGGTGTTCCCGCCCGGCCCAGCCCAGGCGCCGCAGCCGTTCGCGCAGCACCGCCAGCGCGAGCTCGCCGCGGGCGCGGGCGCCCGGGCCGGCATACGAGATCTGGCCTTCGCCGATGAAACCGTCGCGGTAACCCAGCGTGGCCTTGAGCGTGTCCGGCCGGCCGTGTCCGCCAGCGCCGCTGGCGCGTACCCGGTTCGGGCCGAGTTCCTCGAAACGCACCTGCGAGAAATCGGCCACCACGTCGGCCTGCAGGTAGGCGGCCGGGTCCTCGATCTCGTACAGCAGCTGCGCGGTGCAGGTGAGCCGGTCGATGCGTCCGCCGGTGCCATCGAGCTTGCCGATCACCGCGCTGCCATCCATCGACACGTCGGCGAACGGAAAACCGACGTTGGCCAGGTCGGGCACGTCGAAGAAACCCGGGTCTGCGATATAACCGCCGCTGACCTGGGCCGAACACTCCAGCAGGTGGCCGACCAGCGTGCCCCGGCCCATTTTTTCCCAGTCGGCGCCGTCCCAGCCGAAGTGGTGCATCAGTGGCGCCAGGAACAAGGCCGGGTCGGCCACGCGGCCGGCGATCACGACACCCGCGCCCGCCTGCAGCGCGGGCAGCAACGCGTCGGCGCCGAGGTACGCGTTGGCCGAGATCAGCCGCGCGCCGAGATCGCGCACCGTCTGGCCGGGCAACTCGAGCAGCGGCGCGTCGTTGGCCAGCATCCAGTCCAGCACGTCGTCGCCCTCGACCACGGCCACCGACATCCGGCCTTGCAGGCCGAGTTCGCGCGCCACCGCCAGCACCGCATGTCCGCCGGCCATCGGATTGGCCGCGCCCATGTTGCTGACGATGGTCGCGCCCCGCGCATGGCAGGCCGGCAGCACCGCAGCCATGCGCTCGTGCAGCAGCGGGTCGTAGCCCAGCAGGGGGTCGGCGCTGCGGCGCAGCTGGGCCAGCGCGATGGTGCGCTCGGCCAGGCATTCGAACACCAGCGCGTCGAGTTGCCCGCGCTCGGCCAGGTCCTGCGCGGGGTCGATGCGGTCACCCGAATACCCGGCGCCGGAGCCGATGCGGAAAGTGGAAGGATTCGTCATGCGGGCGATTGTGCACGCGGTTTGCGGACACCATCCGGCGCGATGCCGCGTTCGACAACAGCCTGCGTCAGGTCGATGTGAGCGTCAGCCCATGCAGAACCGGGCGCCGCCTCAATGCACCGCCGTCTTCGAGAACAGGTTGATCACGGCGACGCCCGAGACGATCAGCCCCATGCCGACCAGCGCCGGCGCGTCCAGCACCTGATCGAAGACCAGCCATCCGACCAGCGAGATCAGCACGATGCCGACACCGGCCCAGATGGCATACGCGATGCCCGTGGCGATGCTGTTCAGCGAGAGCGCGAGGAAATAGAACGAAATCGCATACCCCGCAACGGTGGCGACACTGGGCCACAGTCGCGTGAATCCGGCCGAACTCTTCAGCAGGCTGGTGGCGATGACTTCGGCCACGATGGCGATTCCAAGGTACAGGTACGGGTTGTGCATGGAAGCACTCTACCCTGCGGGCGCGCGCGGCGCTTGCGGGCCTGTCCGGGCCTTGCGCCGCGCCTTGTTCCGGTCATGCGGAGACGTTAGGATTGCCGGCACGGCCGGGTGCCGGATCCGCTCGTCAACCACGAACGAAGAAGGAAGGAAAGGGGGTCTTCATGAATGGTCATTGCCTGTGTGGCGCGGTCAGCTTCACCACACCCGACGTACGGGAGGTCGGTGTGTGCCACTGCGGTTTCTGTCGCCGCTGGGGCGGCGGGCCCTTGCTGGCCGTGCATTGCGGCACCGAGGTGGCTTTCACGGGCGCCGAGCATGTGTCCGTGTACCCGTCGTCGGAATGGGCGCAGCGGGCGTTCTGCAAGCATTGCGGCACCCACCTGTATTACCAGCTGCTGGCGACCCGCGAATACATCATGCCCGTGGGTACCTTCGACGGCGTCGACTTCGAGATGAGCAACCAGATCTACATCGACCACAAGCCCCCGTATTACGCCTTCGCCAACCAGACGCCGGTACTCACCGAGCAGGAAGTCATCGCGCAGTTCGCGCCGCCGCCCGACGGTGATCCCGCCTGAGTCCGCGCGCACGCTCCGCCGCCGGCCGCGCCGATACCGCTGCTGATCGGTCGGCCGCATCCCATGCGCTGAGCGGTTCCGGCATCGGACCCGTGCCTACAATGCGCAGCTGCGAGGCCACGTCCTCCCCCATATCGGGCATCGATGACCGGGACGACCCGGCACAACGAAGAAGGGGGCTGCATGGCCTGGATCTATCTGCTGGTCGCCGGCGCGCTCGAAGTCGTCTGGGCGTACACGATGAAGTTGTCGAACGGTTTCACCCGTCCGGTTCCGGTTGTCATCACGCTGGTCGCGATGGTCGCCAGCTTCGGGCTGCTGTCGATCGCCATGCGCGACCTGCCGCTGGGTACGGCGTATACGGTCTGGACCGGTATCGGTGCCGTCGGCGCCTTCGTCGTCGGTGTGGTGTTCCTCGGGGAGCACCTGTCGGCGGGCCGGGTCATTGCCGCCGCGCTGATCGTCGCGGGCCTGGTGCTGATGAAGGCGACGAGCAGCGAGTAGCCGCGGTGCAACGGCCGCGTGGCGCGCGCCTCCGGTCACGATATCGGCAAGGGCCGTGGGGCCATTGACTTGCCCGGCAGCGTCGGTCTGCCTACACTCGGGCCATGCGAACCATCGCCCACCTGTCCGGCAAGCTGCGTCGCTCGAACGTCCTGTTCGGGTGGGTTGCCGTGCGCGCGCAGCGCGCCACGGGTGCGGCAGACCTGAAGTTCACCGCCGCACTTCCTTGAGCCCGGCGGTCCGCTCCCTCGTTTCCCCTTCTCGAATCAGCGCAAACCACCGACCGCCGGGCACCTGACCGACCCGCGCATGCGCGACCACCTGCGGTTTGGGGTGTGTCGCCGCCGATCATTGGAGCGATTCATCATGCCACCCACCATCACCACGCGTGCCATCGAGCGCACGCTGACCGAGCTCGATTTCGCGCGGCTGCACCGGCTCGCCGGCGGCCACCCGCCGCAATGGCTGGCCGAACTGCTCGACGGAGCCGACGTCATCGACGGACACGAGGTGTCGCCCGACACCGTGACCATGTATTCCCGCGTGGTTTGCGAGGATCTGCACACCGGCCGGCAGCAGACGCTGACGGTCTGCTACCCGGCCCACGCCGAGCCGCAGGCCGGCTTCGTGTCGGTGTTGTCGCCGGTGGGCTGCAGCCTGCTCGGGCTGCGCACCGGCGACATCGCGCGCTGGCGTACGCCGCAGGGCGAGGACGGCGCCGCCAAGGTGCTGGATGTGTTGTTCCAGCCCGAGGCCGAGGGCGACTACACCTTGTAGGCGCGCCCGCCGCATTCGCGGCGCAGAACCTTCCATTTGTTTTTCTGCCCATGGAACGGGCAGGCATCGCCCGGCGCATGGGGCAGGGTGGTGCACGTCCATCACAAGGAATCACACGATGTTGTTCTCATCCATTCTGGCGCTGACGGATTTTTCCGCGGCCGGCGACAAGGCGGTCGAGCGTGCCGCCCAGATCGCGCTTGTGCACGGCGCGACGCTGCGCCTGATGCTGCTGGCGGCCGACGACCGCTCGGCCTGCCTGGACCCGGACACGCGGCTGCGCCAGACGGCGCAGGCCCTGGCGATGCGCCTGGGAACGCCGGTGACGGCGGCCGGCAGCGTCGACGGCTCGCCCGATGGGCTGTCGGGCCATGTCCGCGCCAGCGATCTGCTGGTGCTGCCGCAGCGCAGCCGACGGTCGATGACGCACTGGCTGGCAGGACCCGATGCCATCCGCATCCTGCGGGCCTGCCCGTGTCCGGTGCTGGTCGCACGCGGCGCCGTGCGTCGCCGCATGCGCCAGGTCGTGGTCGGGGTCGACTTCACGCCGGCCGCGCAGCAGCGCGCCATGCTTGCCTGCCTGCTTGCGCGCAACGCCGATGTGGAACTGTTCCATGCGGTCGACACCAGCGGGGAAACACAGCTGCGCCAGGCCGAGGTCGACGACGCGGTGCTGCGCAACTACCGCGACAACTGCATGGAACATGCGCAGATGCGTTTGCGCTGGATGACGCAGTCGCTGGCGACGCTGGGCCACGACGTGGTATCTGCGGCGCTGCGGGGCGAACCGGCACGGCAACTGGTGCTGCGCCAGCAGTGGATCGGGGCCGACCTGCTGGTGGTGGGCAAGCAGCGACGCCACGCCTTGTTCGATGCGGTGTTGCGCAGCACCGCGCACCAGGTGCTCGCGCAGGCGCAGTGCGACGTGTTGCTGGTGCCACATGACTACGTGGTGTCGGCCACCCCGCCACGGCCGGTGCCGGCCGTGGCGCAGGACCCGGCCGCCGCCGCGGTGGCGGTGTGAGCGGATCGACACGCCGGCCGGCGATGACGTCTGTTATGGTATCGGCGGCGGTTGCCGTCCGGCGGGTGCGATACCCGTGCGGCGGCCGCGCCCGCAACACGTGCCAGCATGAAGAAGGTCTGTATCGTCGGTGCATCGGGAAAGCTGGGCCAGTACATGGTGCAGCATGCGCTCGACCGCGGATGGTCGGTCGTGGGTGTGTGCCGCGCCCGCAGCGTCGCCAAGCTCGACCGGTTCAAGGACCGCATCACCGTCGTTCCCGGCGCCACGAACGACCGCGACGTGATCCGCAAGGCGGTGGCCGGCTGCGACGGTGTCTTGACGGTGCTGGTCCCGTGGGGGGTGCAGCAATACGCGTCCGGTACGGCCCAGGCGGTGATGGACTACGCCGAGCCCGGCGCGCGCCTGGTGTTCTCCTGCGGCTGGCATATCAGCCGCGACGGGCAGGACGTCTATTCGTGGAAGTTCAAGGCCCTGGTGGCGATGGCCGGGCGCATCGCCCGCCTGTTGCGGCTGGTGGAACTGGACGACCAGGTCCAGGCCTGCCGGCGCATCTTCGCCAGCGACACCCGCTGGACCGTGGTGCGTGGCAGCGACCTCGAGGAGGGGGACAGCCAGGGCCTGCCGGTATGGAGCCGCCATGTCGGCGACGCCGTGCTGGCCAGCAACCTCACGCGCCGCATCGACTTCGCGTTGTTCATGGTCGCCGCGCTGGAGAACGACGCGCTGGTACACGAGGCGCCGGCCATCGTCGGCTGCCAGTCGCCGTCTGCACGGGCCGCGACCGCCGACCGGCCGACGCCATGAGCCTTGCCGCGCAAGGGGTCTGCCATGTGGCTGCCAGCGGCGGGTGGGCGAGACGGCGTACGATTGCCGTGTTGGCGCGATTTCCATTCCATAGGAGGTGACATCCCATGCGCGAGCCGTCCAGGCCCATCGTCCACCACATCCCGGTCTGTCCGTTCAGCCAGCGGCTCGAGATCCTGCTCGCGCTCAAGGGGCAACGCGACGCGGTGGAGTTCCGCGTCGTCGACATCACCCGTCCCCGCTCGCCCGAGTTGCTGCGCAAGACCCGCGGCACCACCGCGTTGCCGATCATGGAGCTGGGCGAAGACCGCGTCATCAAGGAAAGCATGGTCATCCTGCACTACCTCGAGGACGTGTTGCCGCAGCCGCCGGTCGCGCAGCGCGATCCGTACCGGCGCGCGGTGGAGAACATGCTGGCGGCGATGGAGGGCGGATTCGCCACCCAGGGATACGTCTGGGTCATGAACCAGGACCCGGCGCGGCGCCAGGCCTTGCGCGACGGCATGTTGCAGCACTATGCGCGCATCAACGATTTCCTGCTGCAGCACGGCGGCTCCGGCCCGTTCCTGTTCGACGGCTTCGGCTGGGCGGAAACCGTGTTCACGCCGTTCTTCATGCGTTTCTGGTTCCTCGAGTACTACGAGGACTTCGTGTTGCCCGATGACGAGGCCTACGCCCGCGTACGCCAGTGGGTCGAGGCCTGCCTGTCCCATCCCGCGGCGCAGCAGGTGAGCCGGGAGCAGATCGTCAAGCTCTACTACGACTACGCCCGGGGCGCGGGCAATGGCGCCCTGTTGCCGGGGCGCAGTCAATCGTCGTTCAGTTTCGAGCCCGATTGGCCGGTGCGGCCCTGGCCGCCGAAGAACAAATACGAACACGGCGCGAGCGACGCGGAACTGGGCTTGTGATCGCCGCCGGCGCAGCATGCGACCCATGGACCAGCAGGAACCACCAGGCACGGACCCCAGCCGCGGCATGCTGGCCTCGATAGGCCGTACACCGGTGATCGCGCTGCGCCGCATCGTGCCCGCCGGCAGCGCACGCGTGCTGGTCAAGCTCGAAAGTCACAACCCGACCGGCAGCATGAAGGACCGCATGGCGCTGTCGGTCGTGACCGGCGCGCTCCACCGGGGCCTGCCGCGCGACGGCGGCCGTGTCGTCGAATACACCGGCGGCAGCACCGGAACCTCGCTGGCATTCGTCTGCGCCGCGATGGGCATCCCGATCACGCTGGTGACCTCGGATGCGTTCAGCCGCGAGAAACGTGAACAGATGCGGGCGTTCGGCGCCGACGTCGAGGAACTGCCGAGCGAAGACGGGCGCACGACCCGCGAACTGATCGAACGCATGATGGCGCGGGCGGCCGAGCTGGCCGCGCGGCCCGGCATGTTCTACGCGGACCAGTTCAACAACCCCGATGCGGCCGCCGGTTACGCGCCGCTGGCCGAGGAACTGCGCGAACAATGCGCGGGCCGGCTCGATGCCTTCGTGCAGTCGGTGGGCACGGCGCAATGCATCACCGGCGTGGCGCGGGCCTTGCGCGCCGCCGACCCCGGCGTGCAGATCGTGGCGGTGGAGCCGGCCGAGTCGGCGGTGTTGTCGGGTGGCGCGCCGGGCGCACACAAGATCGAAGGTGTCGGCCCCGGTTTCGTGCCGCCGATCTGGAAGCCCGATCTCGCCGATGCCATCGTTGCCGTCTCGACCGACGAGGCCAGGGACATGGCGCGGCGGCTCGCGCGCGAGGAGGCCTTGTTTGCCGGCACGTCGACCGGCGCCAACGTCGTGGCCGCGCTGCAACTGGCACGGCGCCTGGGCCCGGGCCGCACGGTGGCCACGCTGGCCTGCGACACCGGACTGAAATACCTGTCGGGCCGCTGAAGGCGGCCCTGTCGTCACGGCGAACCCCACCCGTCTCCCACCTGGAAGCCCGGACCATGCCCAGCACCGACATCCTCGAACGTTTCATCGCCCGCGTCGAGCAGAACGCGCACGCCGAAGCGATCGAGGAGTTCTACACCGCCTTCGCCTCCATGCAGGAAAACCAGAAACCACCCCGGGTCGGCCGTGACCAGCTGGCCGAGCGCGAGCGCCGCCTGCTGGCACGCGCGAAGTCGGTGCACTCGCAATGCATCCGCCCGGTCTTCGTCAACGGCAACCACGTGGTGCTGCGCTGGAAGTTCCGGTTCGAGTGGCTCGACGGCACCCGCACCACGCTCGAGGAGCTGGCCTACCAGCGCTGGGACGGCGAACGGATCGACGAGGAACAGTTCTTCTACGATCCGGCGCAGGCCGTCCCGTCCAAGGCATAGGGCGCCATCCGCACCGCGCGCCGCCGTGGCCGCAGGCGGGACGTGTCACCCGACGCGGTAACGTTGCAGCAGCGCCATGTCCGGCTCGAAACCATGGCCCGGCCGCTGCGGTATCGCCACGCGGCCGTCCGCGGGCAACGGCGTTCCGCCCACGGCCAGATCGGCGTCGAGTTGCACGTACAGGTGTTCGAACAGCGGTTCGCCGTGCAGCCCGGCCATGAGTTGCAGCGTGGTGAAATAACCGACGCCGAAATACGGCGAATGCGGCATCACGGCCTTGCCATGGGCCCTGGCCAGCGCGGCGACGGCCACGAACTCGGTCACGCCGCCGACCTTGGTCACCGAAGGTTGCAGGTAGGTGACCGCGTCGGTGGCGATGATGCGGGCGAATTCGTGGCGGGTGCAGGCGTTTTCGCCGGCGCCCAGCGGGAAATCACGGTTCAGTGCCGCCTGCGCCAGGACGTCCTCCGGCGGAAACACCGGCTCTTCCAGCCAGGCGGCATCGATGGCCCGCATGGTATCGAGCTGCGCCCGTGCCTGCTCCGGCGACCAGGCGCAATTGACGTCGACCGAGATGCCGATCTCCGGCCCGCAGGCGGCGCGCCCGGCGCGGATCACCTGCGGGTCGATCTCGTGCAGCTTGATA
Organism: Burkholderiaceae bacterium; assembly: GCA_041581405.1. GTDB lineage: Bacteria > Pseudomonadota > Gammaproteobacteria > Burkholderiales > Burkholderiaceae_C > CAISIP01. Next base: position 3,233 of record JBFIDI010000123.1, on the reverse strand, counting down.
TGGCGGTAACCCTGAGCCAGTGCCTGGCGGCACCAGGTATCGACCAGCGCCGCATCGCCGTAACGCACCAGGCTGGCATAGGCGTCGACCGTGTCGCGCCGCGCCGGGCCGAGCAGCGCATGCAAGGGCTTGTGCTGCGCCTTGGCGGCGATGTCCCACAACGCGATGTCGAAGCCCGAGATCGCGTACATCGCGATGCCGTAACGGCCGAAGATGTGCAGCTTGCGCTGGATCTCGAGGTTGAGCGCTTCGGGTGTTGCCGCCAGTTCGCGCCCGAGCACCAGCGGCGCGATCATGTCGCGCGCCGATGCCGCCACCGCGGTGCGGCAGGAGTAGGCGAAACACTCGCCCCAGCCGACGATGCCGGTGTCGGTCTGCAGCCGCACGAAGACGGCGTCCAGTGTGTCCCAGCGGGTGGGCGTGATACCCATGCCCGATCCGCCGTCGGCGAACGGCATGACGGCTTCGATGATGTCGACCTGCGTGATTCTCATGGTGGGTACGGGTTGGTTCGGCATGGTGCCGGCAGCGGGTAACGCGGACGTGGGACACTCCAGGGGTATGCCTGCGAACCTGTACCGGTCCTGCGCCGCCGCCCTGGCGATGGCGGGCGCACTGAGCACACCCGCCGTCCGCGCCGAGGATACCGCCTTTGCCCGCTCCTGCCAGGCCATGGTCGCGCAGGCCAGCGTTCGCGTGGTGTTCGAGGACGCCGTGCTGGCGCGCGACAACACGCGCAGCCTGGACGAACTCAAGGCCTTGTCGCGGCAGTCGTCCGGCCCCTACCACCAGGTCTACGGCCTGACGCAGGCGCAGGCCGGTGCCCGGTACGCGGTGCGCGCGGCCATGCTGGCCCATGCCGATGGCCGGGTCTGCGCCGTGCCGTCGCTGGAGGTGACGATCTCCGTCACCGGGTTGACCGTCTACCTTGCACGCGAACTCGGTGACAACGCCTGCAAACGTGCCATCGTCGACGAACACGAGCAGGAGCACGTGGCCGTCTGGCGCAACCATCTGCGCGCGGGAGCACGGCTGCTCGAGCCGATATTGCGCCAGCGGCTGGACGCGCCGTTCGTGTTCGCATCGGCGCAGGAGGTGAAGGAGGGTTTCCGCGGCCGGGTCGATGCGGTGCTCAATCCCTTGTTGCGCCAGCTGCAGGACGGTATCGTCGCGGCCAACCGGCAGATCGATTCGCCGCAGTCGTACCAGGCCACGGCCCAGCGCCTGATGGCCTGTCCGTGACGGCGGCGGCCCGTCAATCGTCGTGCACCAGCAGGTCGACCAGCCGTAGCTGGTCGCCGCCGGCATGGCGGGTCAACGGCCCGTCGCAGCCCGGGCAGGTGTCCAGGTAAGCCGTGATCGGCACCTCGGCTGCGCAGCGGGTGCACCAGGCAGATGCCGCAGGGGTGTCGATGTCGATCCGGGCCTGCGCCAGGCAGGTTCCGCGAACGACGGTCTCGAGCGCAAAACGCAGCGCATCGACGTCGACACCGGCCAGCGCGCCGACCTCCAGCCGCAACTGGCCGACACGGCGAAAACCGTCGCGCCGCGCGGCGGTCTCCACCATCTCCACGACTTCGCAGGCCAGGCTCAGTTCATGCATGGGTCGGCAACCGGGCCGCCGGCGCGTCGCGGCAGTTCGACCACCAGTGGCCGAACCAGGCCAGGGCCTGCTCCAGGTGGTCCTGTGCGTCGGGGCCCAGTCCCGTGCCCAGCGCGAACGCATGGGCGCGGATGGCGAGCAGCGTGCACGGTGGCGGCGCGTGGCCCTGGATGCGTTCGAACACCTGCATCACGGCCTGGGGCGCCATCGCATGGCTGGTCAACGCATGGTCGGCCGCGCTGCGCAGGGGTTCGATCCGGAACGGCGGCTCGCACGCCACGCTGGCGTCGACGAACAACACGTGGCTGCGGCCGACCAGATCCAGCGCGTGTTCGACCTGTAGCTGGAAGTCGGTCAGCCATTCGACGGCGGGCGCACCGGGCGGCGGGGACAGGTCGCGCGCACGGGCGACGAACTCCGGGCCGAGCGCGTCGTCGCCGCGGCTCGGGTTGCCCCAGCCCAGCACCAGGATGGGGGCAAGCGCCGGTGCGCCGGAGTTCATCGTGCGCCGGCGCCGGGCCCGCCGGATGGCGGGCGGCTCCAGTCTCCCGCATGCGAGCGCAGCACATGGTCGAGCGGAGATCCGTCGGCGCCGATCAGCACCACGTCCAGCGGCATCCGGCCCAGCGCATGGGTGGCGCAGGACAGGCAGGGATCGTAGGCCCGGATCGCGACCTCGATGTGGTTGAGCAGGCCTTCGGTGATCGCGCGGCCGTCGAAATACTGGCGCGCGACCGAACGCACGGCCTCGTTCATGGCCTGGTTGTTGTGCGTGGTCGAGACGATCAGGTTGCACATCGTCACCAGGTCGTCGTCGCCGACGCGGTAGTGGTGGATCAGCGTGCCGCGCGGCGCCTCGATGACGCCGATGCCTTCGCGTTCGCCCCGGGCGTTGCGGTGCGCCCGGGCCGGGTCGCCGGCCATGCGTTCGCCGTGCAGGATGTCCGGGTCGTCGAGCAGCTGCGCGATCACCTCGATCGTGTGCAGCACCTCGATCATGCGCGCCCAGTGGTAGGCCAGCGTGGCGTGGATCGGCTCGCCGCGGCCCCAGTCGACGAACTCGCGCCGCTCGCGCTCGGCCAGCGGCGTGCCGATGTGGTCGCAGTTCTGCACCCGCGCCAGCGGTCCGACCCGGTACCAGCCGGTGTCCGGGCCCCGGCTGCGCAGGTACGGGAATTTCATGTAGGTCCAGGGCCGGACCTCTTCCTCGATCAGGTCCAGGTAGTCCTGGTCCGGCACGTGATCGACGATGATGGCGCCGTCGGCATCACGCACCCGCAGGTCGCCGTCGTAGAGTTCGAGCGCGCCGTCGGGTGCGACCAGCGACATCATGCTGGAGCGGAAGGCGCCGAAGTGGTCGTACAACGCAGGGTTCTGCGCATGCAGCTGCTTGGCGATGGTCACCGCGTCCTGCGCGAAGTCGCGCATCTGGCCGATGTCGGCCTTGAGCAGCGCGTGGTCTGCCGCGCTGACATGCTTGTTCACGCCGCCGGGCACCGAGCCGGTGCCGTGCACCCGCTTGCCGGCCGTGGCGCGGATCACCTCCTGGCCGAACTTGCGCAGCAACACGCCCTTGCGCGCGATGTCCGGGTGCTGCTCGGCCACGCCGATGATGTTGCGCCGGTTCACC
>JBFIDI010000122.1:0-12532 GCA_041581405.1 Burkholderiaceae bacterium | reverse complement strand
GGTTTCGCACCGCGCCGTCGAGCGCCTCCCGGGTTTCCGGGCGCGCAGCACCCAGCTCGGGGCTGCGGCAGACGGCGAGACGGGGAGCGGCCAGCGGCGACACGGCCGGGGGTCCGCCACCGAGTACATGGTCGACACGGACGATGTCGTCCAGCGAGCGGGCCATCCAGCCCACGGTGTCCAGGCTCTCCGCGGCAAACTTGAGGCCGGCCCGATTGACCCGGCCGTACGTCGGCTTGAAGCCGAACACACCGCAATACGACGCCGGCCGCTGGACCGACCCGCCGGTTTGCGTGCCCAGCGCGACCGGCACCATCCGGTCGGCCACGGCAGCCGCCGACCCGCTGGACGAGCCGCCCGGCGTATGGGCCAGCCGGTGCGGGTTGGCCGTCGGACCGGGCGCAAGCCCGGCGAATTCGGCCGTGACGGTCTTGCCCAGGATGACGGCCCCGGCCTCGCGCAGCAGCGCCACGACCGACGCATCGGTGGCGGGTCGGTGGCCCGCGTGGATCGGGGAACCCATCTGTGTGGGCATGTCGGCCGTATCGAAGACATCCTTGATGCCCACCGGGATTCCGGCCAGCGGGCCGTGCAGGCCGCGCCGGTCCAGCGCGCGCGCCGTCCGCAGCGCGTCTTCCCGCGCCAGATGGGCCCAGGCGTTCACACGGGATTCACGCGCATCGATGCGCTCCAGGCAGGATTGCGTCAGCGATTCCGCCGAGAGGCTCCTGCCACGCAGCAGGTCCAGCGCTTCGCCGGCCGTCAGCTCGTTCGGCTTGCCGGACATTCCCGCCATCCCCGGGCGCCAGTCCATTCGCTGCGCCGCATTCCCAAAAGTGACTCGATAACCATAATTGGTATTCTAGGGCCAAAAATGGGACAAGTCCATCAAACCGCGTTACTTCGTACCGGAAGTTGTACCCGTATCACGCTTTTCGCGACCCGCGATCGCATGGGCGACCTGTTGCGGATGGATCGGCAGGCGCGTCACGAAGCCGGGCATGTCCAGCGCGTCGTCCACCGCCGCCGCCACCGCCGCACCGACGGCATTCGTGCCGCCCTCTCCCGCACCCTTGAGGCCGAGCGGGTTCAAGGGGCTGGGCGCGTCTTCCGTGATGAGGGTGTCGACCTGCGGCATCTCGTGCGCCGTGACCATCTGGTAATCGGCGAACGTGGTGGCCAGGGGCTGGCCCTCGGCGTCATAGGTGAACTCCTCGAACAAGGCGCCACCCAGGCCCTGGGCGAGGCCGCCCACCAGCTGCCCTTCGATCATCTTCGGATTGACCGCGCGCCCCACGTCGTAGGCCACCAGGTATTTGGTGACCCGCACGAAGCCCGTATCCGGGTCCACCTCGACATGGGCGACATGCACGCCGTACGGGTAGTTCATGTGGTCGCAGTAGAACCAGCCCTCCGCATGCAGGCCCGGGCTGTCTTCGTTGCGCAACGCGGGATTGAGGTTCGGATTCATGTTGCGCGCCACGTCGCCCAGCGCGAGCAGGCGCTGCGCGGGATCGGCGCCCTGGCAGATCCAGCCGTCACGCAGGCACAACGCGTCGGGCTGCAATCCCAGCATGGTCGCGGCCGCCTGCAAGGCCTTGTCCTTGAGCTTGCGCGCCGCGATGTGCGTGGCCGAACCCGACATCACGGTGACACGCGACGCGTGCGCGCCATTGCCGAACGCCATCCGGTCGGTGCGCCCGCGTATCACGCGAACACGGCGGTAGTCGACACCCAGCTCCGAGGCGCATATCTGCGCCAGCGCGGTTTCCATGCCCTGGCCGACGGAGCCGGCTCCGGTGGCAAGCTCCACGCAACCGGTCACGTCCACCGAAATCCGGACCCCGTCCGAGGGGCCGAGGCCGGACTTCTCCACGAACATCGCCATGCCCAGGCCCACCATCCGGCCTTCGGCCCGGTGCTGCGCGCATTGGAGACGCAACTCCCTCCATCCCACGCGCGCGAGCGCCTTCTCCAGCAAGCCGTCGTAGTCGCCGGAATCGAGAACGACCGGGATGCCGAGCGCGTCCAGCGGCCTTTCGTACGGCATCTCGCTCTGGCCGACGAGATTGCGCTTGCGCACCTCGACCGGGTCGATGCCCAGTCGCTGCGCAATCGCGTCGAGCAGCCGCTCGCGCACAAACGTGGTCTCGTAACGTCCGGGCGAGCGGTAGGTCGCGGCCGGGGTCTTGTGGGTGAGCCGGTAATGGGCCGCGACCCGGTAGGCCGGCACGCGATAAGGACCCAGCATCAGGCCCGCCGACATGTCGGCAACCCGTGCACCATGGGTGCGCACGTAGGCCCCCTGGTCGTGGAAAAACACGTTGTCGATGCCGGCGATCCGCCCCTGCGCATCGACCGCGGCCCGGATGCAATGGCGCTGCTGGCGGGAGTGGTTGGTGGCGATCAGGTTCTCGCGCCTATCCTCGATCCACTTGACGGGACGGCGCAGGCGCAGCGCAGCCAGGCACACGAGAACGTCTTCGGGATACAACTCGCCGCGCACACCGAAGCCGCCGCCGACGTGTCCCTCGATCAGATGAAATGCGTGCGGACTGCGCCCGAGCATGGACGCCATCACGTCGCGGTTCCAGTGCGACTTCTTGGCCGCGCCGTACATCTCGAGCACGTCGCGCGAGGTGTCGTAACGGGCAATGGCACCGCGGCATTCGAGCGGCACGCCGGAGTGCCGGCCGATCGACAGGTCCAGCTCGACCACCGCGTACGCGGAAGCGAACGCCGCATCGATGTCGCCGTAGGCCTTGCGGATGACCGTGGGTTCGCTCGAATGCCCGGGCGCGAATTCGCCGGGATCCTCGTACGCATCGAGCCGGGGCGGCAGGTCCTCGATGTCGGCCAGCACCTGTTCGGCCGCGTCCTCGGCCACGTAGGCATCGCGTGCGAACACGACCGCGATCGGTTCGCCCACGTAGCGCACCCGCTCGCGCGCCAGAATCGGCTGGCAATACGGCTCCAGGCCGCTGAGCTTCGTCGATCGGAACGGGATCGGCGGAATGTCGGCGACGTCCTGCGCCGTCCAGGCCGCGACGACGCCGGGATGGGCCAGGGCGGCCGAAACATCCACCGACCGGATGCGGCCGTGTGCGACCTGCGATCGCACGACCCGCATGTGCAGCTGGTGGGGAAAGTCGATATCGGCGGCAAAGCTGCCTTCGCCCCGGACCAGGGGAACGTCCTCCAGCCTGGCAACCGATTGGCCCAGCAAGTCGGTCATGCGCGCCCTTTCGCCAGTCGACTGTCGCGCACCGAGATCACGGCCGCGACGATGTTCTGGTAGCCGGTGCACCGGCACAGATTGGACGCCAGGGCCGAGAGCAAGGCGGCATCGTCGATGGACGGGTTCTGCTCCAGGATGCCTTCGGCCAGCATCAGGAAACCCGGCGTACAGAAACCGCATTGCAGCGCGTGGTGATCGATGAAGGCCTGCTGCAGGTCGCTGAGCTCGCCGCCCTGCGCCAGGCCTTCGACGGTCCGCACCTGCCGGCCCTGTGCCTGCACCGCCAGCGTCAGGCACGCCCGCACGGGATGCCCGTCCAGCAGCACCGTGCACGCGCCGCAGACTCCGTGCTCGCAACCGCTGTGCGTGCCGGTCTGGCCGCAGTCCTCGCGCACGGTATCCACCAGCGTCTTTCTCGGCTCGATGCGCACCGCGTGCGTGCATCCGTTCAGGTTCAGGATGACTTCGTGTTCCTGCATCAGGGTCCCTTCGTGCGGCAGGCATCGGCAGCCTGTCCCAGCGCCCGCCGGACGGCGGCCCGCACCAGTTGTTTCTTGTAGCCGATCACCAGCGGCTCGGTCTCGGCCGGTTCGATCTCGTCCGCCGCGAGGCGCGCCGCCTCATCCAGCAGCTCTGGCGTCGGCGACGCCCCTTCCAGGCAGGCCTGCGCGGCCGCGATGCGTCGCGGAGCGGCCTCCACACCACCGATGCCGATGCGCACATCCACCGCCCGGCGATCGACCATGCGCCAGCACACCAGCGCCATCGCCTGGGCGAAGTCGCCCGCGCGCCGGCTGAACTCGACGAATTCCCAGGCCGTGTCGGGCGCCAGCAGCGGCAGTCGTGCCGACACCAGCATCTCGTCAGGCTCCATGGACGTGGTCATGAATCCCAGGAAAAACGCGTCGGCGGGAATCTCGCGCTCCCCGCGCACGCTGCGCGCCACGAGCCGTGCGTCGAGGGTGGCGCAGACCAGGCACCATTCCGATGCGGCGTCGGCGTTTGCCAGGCTGCCGCAGAAGGTGCCACGGTTGCGGATCGGCAGATGGGCAATATGCCCGACGACGTCTCCGAGCATCGCCCCCAATGGACCATCGACGACCGGTGCATGGAATGCGGCATGACGCACGCCGGCCGGTACCACGAGCGCACCGTCGTCGACCGCAAGATGGCCGAGCGAGTCGATCGCATTGATGTCGATCAGGTGCGACGGCCGCGCCATGCGCAGCGCCATCGCAGGCAGCAGCGTCTGGCCACCGGCGAGAATGCGCGGCTCGTCGGAAGCGAGCCGGGCCAGCTCCGAGGCCGCCTCGTCCACCGAGGACGGACGCAGGTATTCAAATCCGGGAAGTTTCAATGCCTGGCCTTTGCGTTCGCGCGCGGAAGTGAGCAGCATCGATCGCGGCGAGCGGCGCCCGCGCGACGCAGACCGGGGACGACACCATGGTTTTCAATCGTTCTCCAGCGGCATCTGGCCGAACTCGATGATGTTGCCCTCGGGATCGAGGAACTGCGCGATGAAACCCCGCGGCGGCGCGCCGGGAATCGAGGAGACCGTGGGCTTGACCCCGGTGATGCACGGATAACCGGCCGCCTCCAGGCGTGCGGTCTCGGCGTGGATGTCCTCGACGTGAAACGAGATCAGCACCTTGTTGCGCGCCCAGCCGCGCGCGTCGTCCATGCGCTCCGGCCCGTTGTCGTGGTTGCCCATCAGCTCCAGCGTGCAGGCACCGGTGCGGAACACCACCACCTTGTCGGTCGCGCGCTTGATGGGCAGTCCGAGCACGGTTTCATAGAACTGCCGCATCTTCGGAATGTCGGCGACGTAGATCAAAACCCAGCTGAGTGGTCCGAGCATGGTGGTCTTTCGATTCGGGTTGGTGAAACAGGAATGGCGCCGGCCGTGGCCGGTGCGGGCATGCAGGGACGCCCGGCGGACGACCCGGCGCCGCTAGCGGTCCGGCTTGCCGCGGTTGGACACATGCCATGGCAGCGCCAGGCGCTCCGCCAGGTCGATCGCATTGAACAGCAGCACGCCCAGCACGGAAAGCACCGTGATGGCCGCAAACACCAGCGGCGTCTGGAAGGTTCCCTGCGCCTGCAGGATGACGAAACCCAGGCCGCGGTTGGCCCCGACGAATTCGCCGACGATGGTGCCGATCAGCGCCAGCGTGATGCCCACCTTCATGCCGGCGAAGATGCTCGGCAACGCGTTGGGGAAACGGATCTTGAAGAAGGTCTTCGCCTGCGATGCCCGGTAGGTGCGCACCAGATCCAGCTGCGCCGGATCGACTGCACGCAGCCCTGTCACGCTGTCGACGATGATCGGGAAGATCGCGATCAGGAACGCCATCAGGACCTTGGATTCCAGGTCCGTGCCGATCCACAGGATGAACAGCGGCGCGATGGCGATCTTGGGGATCGCATTGAACGCCACCAGCGCAGTGAACAAGGTCTTCTCGAGAAACGGCGAGTAGACGATGAGGATCGCGATCATGATGCCGATCAGCGTGGCGAGGGCGAAACCCGCCAGCGTCGCGGCAGCCGTCACGATGCCGTGGTGGAGCAGGAAGGCCGGGTCTTCGACGATCACGGCCAGCACCTGGCTGGGCTTGGGCAGCAGATAGACACCGATGTCGAAGACGTGGCAGGCGATCTCCCAGGCCAGCAGCATCACGCCGAGCGTGGCGATCAGGTTGAAGGCCTTGAGGGCCGATTGGCGCAGGCGACGCAGGTTGCGGCCCGTGCCGCTGCCGGGTGCAGACTCGTTCATGATCGCGACCGCCGGTGAAGTACTCATGGTTGAACTCATGGGGGTCATGCCCCCGTTCCGAGCCGCTCGAAGATGGAGCGGATATGCGCGCTGTACCGGGCGAACTCCGGCGTCTCGCGCGCGGCCAGCGTGCGGGTCCGCGGCAGGTCGATGTCGATGATCTCGGCGATGCGCCCCGGATTACGCGCCATCACCACCACCCGATCGGAAAGCAGGATCGCCTCGGGAATGCTGTGCGTGATGAAGACCACCGTGTTGCGCGTCTCCGCCCAGATGCGTTGCAGGTCCAGGTTGAGCTGGTCGCGCGTGAACTCGTCGAGTGCGCCGAAGGGTTCGTCCATCAGCAGCAGCGCCGGATCGTCCAGCAGTGCGCGGCAGATGGCCGCACGTTGGCGCATGCCGCCGGAGAGCTCCCACGGATAACGCTGGGCATATTCGCCCAGCCCCACCATCTGCAACAGCCGCGTCGCCTTCGAGCGCAATCCCGGCACACGCGCGCGGTCACCGAACTCGGACGGCAGCATGATGTTGTCGAACACGGTGCGCCAATCGAGCAGCACATCGCGCTGGAACACGACGCCAAGACCCTCGGACGGCCCGGCCACGGGCCGGTCGCGCACCCGCACATCGCCGCAGGACACCTCCTCCAGCCCGGCCAGGCAACGCAGCACCGTACTCTTGCCGCAGCCGCTGGGGCCGAGCAGACTGAGGAACTCGCCCTCGCGGATGTCCAGGTTGATGTCCGCCAGCGCCGTCAGGTCGCCGTTCATCGAACGATAGGTCTTGCCCACCTTGCTCAGGCGCACATGGACCGGCGGATCCGTCGGCATGGCGCCAGGCGACGATGGCGTGCGGGCAGGTTGATCGGCGACCAGGTCCATCGTCAGTTCCCCTGGGGCACGAACTGGTTGGTGAAGATCGGTTCGACGGCGGTGCCGGCCTTGATCAGCTTGGTCGCCTCCATGACCTTGACGGTGGCCGCCCAGTCCTCGGTCGCAGCCCAGAGCATGGGCTTGCCGGCGGCAGCCTTGGAGTCGATGAACGGAAATGCCGACTGGATCTGCGCCTTCATCACCACCGGACTCAGCTTGGCATGGGGTCGGTGCTTGATCAGTGCCGCGACGGACTCGTCGATGGCGCCGCCGCTGCGGATGGCGACCCATGCGCGCTGGAAGGCGGCGACGAAGCCGGCCAGCACCTTGGGGCGCTTGGCGATGGTCTCTTCGTTGGCAATCAATCCGAAGCCGGGCAGGTCGATCTGGTAGTCGGTGAACAGCATCGCGTGCGAATCCCGCGGCGTCACGCCCTTGATGGTGTACAGCGACACGGGCGCGAACATGGCATCACCCTTGCCCGCCAGATAACTCGATATCTTGGCGCCGACATCCACGCTGATGAGGTTGACCTTGCTCTGGTCCACGCCGGCGGCTGCCAGGTAACGATCGATGAACGGCGCTTCCACCGAGCCCGGCGAGTACATGACCGTCTTGCCTTCCAGATCCTTGGGCACCTTGACGCCGCTGGCCTCGGCAACGGCCAGGCCGAAATCGCCCTTGCGCAGGATGGTGGCGATGGCGCGCACCGGCATGCCTTTCTCGCGCGCAATGGGCAAGGCACCCAGGCTGATCTGCGCGATGTCGTATTTGCCTCCGGCCACCAGCGCCAGCGCCGGGCCGGTGCCGTTGCCGTCATCGATCTGCACCTCCAGGCCCTGCTCGGCGAACCAGCCTTTTTCCTGGGCCAGATAGAACGGTGCGTGCAAGCCGTAAGGCAGGAAGTCCAGTCGCACCTTCACCTGTTCGGCGGCGCGGGCACCGGAAACCCCGGCGGCCAGCAGCAAACCCAGCGTCAGGCCCGCGGCCATCGTCCAGAACCGGGGGGAAGAGCCGGACTTGGCGCCGGGCATAAGGAGATCTTTCAACATAGCAGTCCTTCAGGTGGGGCGGTCAATCGTCATGCACTGGCATCACAGGGGAAACTGCAGTACCAATCATGGTCTTCATGCCAATAATGGTACACACACCCCTCAGAATCGTCAATTGCAACTTGAGATGCGGATGGATGTTCCAAAATTGATACAAATTGGTGCACGGCACCACGGGTTCTGTGCGAGGCCCCGCCCATCCGGATGGCGTGCGCCACCGCTGTGGTTCAATGGCCATCCCGGCCGGCGCAGGCACTGGGGCCGCAGGTACTCGTGTGCTGCGCCGTATCCGGCGACGGCGGAGTCCTGGCTTCGGCACTGCGGCCGACAGGGTGTCCGCCGGCGATTGCCGGACGCCCGGGCCGTGCTTTTTCATGTGCGCGAGAGTCTGTTGCATGGCATCGAACGTGGCACGCAAGAAGTGCGCCCGTTGCGCAAGCCGGTTGAAGAAGACGATGCGACATACGAACGATCCGACCGCATCCGGCGTCTGACGCCATCGGCCGGACGAACCAGGAGCATGGAGATGGAACTACGGCAATTGCGTTACTTCGTCCGGGTCGTCGAACTCGGCAGCATGAGCCGCGCGGCAAGCGAATTGAACCTGGTGCAGTCCGCTGTCAGCCAGCAGATCACGCGGCTCGAGGGCGAACTGGCGACGACGCTGCTGCAACGCGGCGCACGCGGCGTGTTGCCGACCGACGCGGGCCTCGCCTTCTTCGAGCAGGCGCAGCTGGCCTTGCGCCATGCGGACGAGGCGGCGCGGGCGGCCCAGCAGTCGCGGCTGTCCGGCAGTGTCAGCGTCGGCCTGGCCCCGACCACCGCGGCGGTGCTGGGCCTGCCCCTGATCCGTGCGCTGCGTGAACGTTATGGCGGGGTGCGCCTGCGCCTGGTCGAGGGCCTGTCGGGTCATCTCGCCGCGATGCTGAACGCGCGACAACTCGACATGGCCGTGTTGTTCGATGCCGACCCCGGAAGACGCTGGAGCGTGACGCCGCTGGTCGAGGAGACGCTGTACCTGATTCGTGCCCGCGGCGGTGCACGCAAGCCGCTGCCGGCACGCATGAAGCTCGACGAACTCCAGAACCTCCCGCTGATCCTGCCCAGTCCGGGGCACGGGCTTCGGGGCACGCTCGACGCCGCGTTTTCCCAGGGCCGCCTGCGTCGCATGTTGCCGATGGAGATCGATTCGCTCACGATGCTGATGGACGCCGTGCGGGCCGGCATCGGCTGCACCATCCAGCCGCTGGCGGCGCTGGCACGTTTCGCGGATGCCGACGAAGTGTTCGAGCTCTCCGAGATCGACGAGGCATCGGTGCGCCGGCGCAATTCCCTGTGCAGCGTGTCCGACCAGGAGCTGTCGCCGGCGAGCCGGGCTGTCCGTGTCGCACTGGCCCGGTGCGCGCGCGAGTTGGTGCGCGATGGCAGCTGGGCCGGGGCGCGGCTCATCCATCACGAAGACTGATACCTCTATCTTCCATCCGGGGTGCCCGCAGCGACGGGCCGATGCTAGAGTGCCGCCGATGCATGATGTCCTGGTCATCGGTGGAGGCAACGCCGCCTTGTGTGCCGCGCTGATGGCGCGCGAAAGCGGCGCCCGCGTGTTGCTGCTGGAATCGTCGCCACGCGAATGGCGCGGCGGCAACTCGCAGCACACCCGCAACCTGCGGTGCATGCATGATGCGCCGCAGGACGTGTTGCTGGAGTCCTATCCCGAAGAGGAGTTCTGGCAGGACCTGCTGAAAGTCACCGGCGGCAACACCGACGAGCAACTGGCCCGTCTCGTCATCCGCGCCTCGTCGACCTGCAGATCGTGGATGCGCAGGCACGGCGTGCGTTTCCAGCCCTCGCTGGCGGGCACGCTGCACCTGTCGCGAACCAATGCCTTCTTCATGGGAGGCGGCAAGGCCCTGGTCAATGCCTACTACCGCAGCGCGGAGAACCTCGGCGTCGACATTCGCTACGATTCGCCCGTCGACTCGCTCGAGATCGTCGATGGCCGCTTCGTCGCCGCCTTCGTCAAGGGCGAACGCATCGAGGCCGCAAGCTGCGTCCTGGCGGCGGGCGGCTTCGAGTCCAACCGCACGTGGTTGCGCGAGGCCTGGGGCCGCAACGAGCGCGGCGAATGGCCGGCCGACAATTTCCTGATCCGGGGTACCCGTTTCAATCAGGGCGTGCTCATCCGCCACATGATGGACCAGGGCGCGGACATCATCGGCGACCCGACACAGGCGCATTGCGTGGCGATCGACGCACGCGCGCCGCTGTACGACGGCGGCATCGTCACCCGCGTAGACGCGGTATCACTGGGCGTGATGGTCAACCAGGAGTCGCTGCGGTTCTATGACGAGGGCGAGGACTTCTGGCCCAAGCGGTATGCGATCTGGGGACGGCTCGTCGCGATGCAGCCCGGCCAGATCGGCTACTGCATCATCGACAGCAAGGCCATCGGCCGCTTCATGCCGCCGGTGTTCCCCGGCGTCCAGTCGGACTCGATCGCCGGACTCGCCCGCGCGCTCGGCCTGGACGAAACCCGCTTCGTGCAAACGCTGGCCGACTACAACCGGTCGTGCCGCGTGGGGAGCTTCGACCATACCGTGCTGGACGACTGCCACACCGAAGGCCTGAGCCCGCCCAAAACACACTGGGCGCGGCCCATCGACACGCCCCCGTTCTACGGCTACGCGTTGCGTCCGGGGATCACCTTCACCTACCTGGGTCTGAAGACGAACGACAAGGCCCAGGTGCATTTCGGCGGTGCGCCCAGCCCGAACATGTTCGTCGCCGGCGAGATGATGGCCGGCAACGTGCTGGGCAAGGGATACACCGCCGGGGTGGGCATGAGCATCGGCACCGCATTCGGCCGCATTGCAGGAACGGAGGCTGCGCGTGCAACAACTTGAGAATCTGATCAGCCAGGCCCAGGCCGAGGCCTCGCGGCAGATGGAAATCTGCAATGCCTGCCGCTACTGCGAAGGGTTCTGCGCGGTTTTTCCGGCCATGGCGCGCCGGTTGTCTTTCGATGCCGGCGACGTGCACTACCTGGCCAACCTGTGTCACAACTGCGGTGCATGCCTGCATGCCTGCCAATATGCGCCGCCACACGCGTTCGCGGTCAACGTGCCGCAGGCCATGGCCCAGGTACGACGGGAAACCTATGCCGCCTACGCCTGGCCGCGCCCGCTGGGCGCACTGTACCGACGCAATGGCGTGACACTGGCGCTGGCAACGATGGCGGCACTGGCCCTGTTCATGGTCCTGTTGCTGTACATGCGCGGAACGTTGTTCCATGCGCCACTGGCGGGCGACTTCTACGCCATCTTCCCGCACAACCTGCTGGTCACGATGTTCGGCCTCGCGTTCGGCTGGGCGGTTTTCGCGCTGTGTGTCGGCGGGTTCCGGTTCTGGCGCGGCGCCCCGCCCGGGGCGGTCACCGGCGCCTCGTTCGCCGAGGCTGCGCACCATGCGTTCGCGCTGACCTACCTGGACGGCGGCCACGGCGACGGCTGCAACGAGGAAAGCGACCGTTATACGCTGGTCCGGCGTCGTTTCCATCACCTGACGTTCTACGGCTTCCTGCTGTGTTTCGCCTCGACCAGCGTCGGCACCTTCTACCACTACGCGCTGGGCCTGCCCGCGCCATACCCCGTCATCAGCATTCCGGTGCTGCTCGGCATCGTGGGGGGCGCAGGCCTGCTCGTCGGCCCGATGGGCCTGTTGTGGCTGAACCTGCGACGCAATCCGGCGCACGCCGATGCGCGGCAGAAACCCATGGATCGCGCGTTCATCCTGCTGTTGTTCGCAACCAGCCTGACCGGACTGGCACTGCTGGTTTTCAGGGATACCGGCGCGATGGCGCTGTGGCTCGCCTTCCACCTCGGCACCGTGATGGCGCTGTTTCTGACGCTGCCATACGGGAAGTTCGCCCACGCGATCTACCGCTGCGCGGCATTGCTCAAATGGGCCGTGGAGCGACGGCAACCGAACCGGCAAAAGCTGGGCAGCGACTGAGCGCGCCGGCACCGGCCACTTGCGCGGGCGGGGCCTTGCCGACGGCGGGTTCGCCCGGCGCGCGCTCCGCGCACACCGGTCTGCCTGCATACGGGGCGCTACAGCGGATGGTGCGCGGCCGGACCGATGTCTGTCGCATGCAGGAATCCGACGCCGGCGTCGGCGAGTTCCCGGGCGAACTGCGTGTTGCTGGCCGACGGCCGGGCCCGGCAGGCATCGGTCACGATGAACGCATCGAAGCCGGCCTTGCGCGCATCCATCGCCGAATGGCGGACACATCCATACATCGACAAACCCACGAAGAAGATGCGCCGGATCTCCCGTTCGTGGAGCATGGCCGCGAGCCCCGTGGTCGTGACACGGTCGTTCTCGGTGAATGCCGAAAAGGAATCGACGTCCGCGCGACAGCCCTTGTGCAGGCGCAGCACCGAACCCGTCAGGTCCAGCCCTTGGTCCAGTTCCGCCCCCCAGCTGCCTTGCACGCAATGGTCGGCGTACAACGCCTGTGGTCCGTACGGGGCCTGGATCACGTCGCCCGGCGCCTTGCCGGCATGGCGGCTGGCGAACGAGATGTGATGCTGCGGGT
>JBFIDI010000121.1:0-12654 GCA_041581405.1 Burkholderiaceae bacterium | reverse complement strand
GCCCGGACGACAGCCCGTACCGCTTCAGCCACGCGCTGGTGCGCGATGCCGTGTACAGCCTGCTGCCGCTGGCCGCGCGGCGCGGGTTCCATGCGGCGCTCGGCGCCTGGTACGAGCGCCAGGCCGGCGACGACCGCCAGTGGCTGGGCCGCATCGCCTGGCACTGGGACCAGGCCCACGATCCGGTGCGCGCGTTGCACGCGCTGGAGGCGGCCGGCAACCATGCGCTGCGCACCGGCGCCTACCGCGAGGCCCAGAACCTGTTCGCCCGCCTGGTCACGATCACCACCCGCGGCTTCGGCGAGGAGTCGACGACGGCGATCGCCGCGCCGCTGGAGCAGGCCGCGCGCTGGCAGGCGAACCTGGGCCTGGCCAGCTACGACCTGGGCGAACTCGAGCGCGCTCGCACCGCCCTCGAGGCGGCGGCCGGCATGCTCGGACAGGCCGTGCCGGACACGCGCCTGATCGGCCTGGCGGTCGCGCGCGAGGCCCTGGGCGCGGCCACGCAACGCTGGTGGTCGTCCGCCGGTTCCGGCTCCGACGCCGGCAAGGCCGCCCGCGCGCGCCAGGTCGCCATGGTCTACAGCACGCTCGGACGCATCTACCATCTCACGCAACGTCCGCACCACACCGTGTTCTCCATCCTGCGCCGGCACAACCTGCTGGCGCCCCACCCGGCCTGCGCGGAGCAGATGGGCGCCCACGGCGGCATGATGTACCTGTGCACGATGCTGGGCCGCCATGCCTGGGCCGACCGCCATGCCGCCGACGTCGGCGAGTTGCACCGCCGGCTGCAGGACCCGCTGGCCTATGCCGATGCCAACCTCACGGTTGCATTGGCCTACATGGGCCAGGCACGCTGGGAGCAATGCGAGCGCAGCGCGCTGGATGCCGAGCGGATCTTCCACCGGCTCGGCGAGCGCCAGGGACGCATGGTGATGCTCGCCATCCTGGCCAACACCGCCGAACTGCATGGCGCATTCGGCAGGGCGGAGCAGCTGTGGACGCTGCTCGACGGCCTGGCCGTCGAGGTCGGCGACGAGGTCGGCCAGTGCTGGAGCGCCGGCGGCCTGGCCATGCTGGCGATCCGCCGCGGCGCGCATGCGCAGGCCGCGGCGCAGGCGCGCCGCGCCATCACGCTGGCGCGCAGCACCGGCGAGGCGGTCTCCTACCTGGCCGACACCGGGCTGCTGGCGCTGAGCCTGCTGGAGTCGGGCGATACCGGACAGGCCCGCGTGCTGGTCGACGAAGGCGTCGACCTGATGGCTGCGCTGCCGCGCGTGGCGACGGCGCACCACCTGCTCAACGGGCTCGATGCCTTCAGCGAACTGATCCTGCGCCTGTGGGAGATCGAAGGCCCGCCGCAGGGCAGCACCGCCTGGCACCAGTGGTCCCATCGGGCCACGATGGCCACGCGCCGTGCCGACGCCTATGCGCGGGTGTTCGCCATCGGCCGCCCGATGGCGGCGCGCCACCGGGGCCTGCACCTGTGGCTGCGGGGCCGGCCCGCGAAGGCCATCGCCGCCTGGCAGCAGGCCATCGGCGAGGGACAGGACCGCGGCATCCCGTACGAGACCGCCAAGGCCCATCTCGAGCTGGCGCGCCATGTCGGTGCCGACGATGCGCGTCGACACGAACACGCGCAGCGGGCGGTCGCGATCTTCGAGCACATCGGCGCGCAGGCCGGCGCGGCCAGGGCGCGCGCGCTGGCCTGACGGCGCTGCGCCGACCCGTCAGTCGCGCCAGCTGCCGAAGGTGGTCAAGCGGTCTTCGATCGCATTGACCCAGCGCGGTGCATGCACATCCTCGCCCCAGTGGTCGAGCATGGCGTCGGCCTGGCCCAGCAGCTGCGTGGGCAGGCGCAACGAACGGGTCTGGTCCATCAACAGCCGCGTGACCAGCCGGTAACCGAGCACGCGGGTGAGCAGCCGCGACAACGAGAAGTGCGGCCAGATGCGCCGTGCCACCGTGTCGATCAGCCGGGTCGTCGAGATCACCAGCTCGAACAACACACGCGAGTACCCCGGGACATGGTCGTCGATCCCGACCAGGTCGGCGGTGCGCCGGCCGCACAGGTAACGCGCCATCAACGGCGCGAAGGGCCTGAGCCAGCCGATCGGTATCGTCTGCTCCATCGCGTTCACCAGCGCCCGTCCGAGCGCCGGGCGCGGATCCGGGTCCGGCGCGGGGCCCCGTGCGCGGGCCTGCATGCAGTCGAACAGGGTCTGCGCCTCGTCCATCGTGTGCGCCATCAACGCGTCGTCGACACCGAGCACGCTGGCCGTCACGTTCCAGCAATGCAGGTAGGCCTCCTCGTCGGCCGCGTCGAGGCCCAGGCCCAGCCGCCGCAGGCCGCGCAGGAACACGTAGCTGAAGGTCAGCAGCGTGTAGGCCAGCTCCTCCTGGTTGCACGGCACGCCGTTGCGGCCGGTATCCCAGCCACCGGCAAACATCGCGGCGTGCATGCCGGGTTCGGCCGCCAGCGCCGGATGTGCGGGCACCACCCGGGGTTCGGTCGCACCAGGCCCGCCGAAGGCCGTGCGCGGATGCCCATGCAGGATCAGGTTGCGGATCGTCGCGTGGATCAGGCGCACCTTGAGGATCTGGCCGCGCCCGGCGCCGGACGCATCGGACAGGCCGCCTCGCATCATCACCGGGAAGATCATCGCCGCCGTGCTGCGGATGCGGTATTCCGTGTGTTGCTCCAGTTGCCCGGCACGGTGCAGCACCGCGGCCAGGTCGGGCAACACGTAACACTCCGGCAGGCTGGCGCAGAACAGCAGGATGCACGACAACGGGCCGTATTCGTAGAACAAGGTCTCGGCCCGCTGCAGCTTGGCGGTGTCGGCCCAGTCGGGCAAGGCCTGCTGCCCATGTATGAACTGCTGCACCGCGCGGAACACGTCGTCGTCGACCTCCGGCGGCTGGGCCGGCCATGTCGCCAGCGTGCCGTTGTCGCCCAGCGTGTTCAGCAGGGCCGTGGCGCGGGTCAGCTTCTTCCATTGTTCGCCGTGGGCGTCGCGCAAGGCCTGGGCGTCGGCATCGGGCGGCAAAACCTGCCAGTCGCCGACGATGGCCGCCACGGCATCGTCGGCGGGGGTATCGGCCACGTGCCGCAGGCGATCCAGCAGCAGTTCCCAGTCGCGGGCGGTTCGGGTGGTGCGCATCAGGCGGCCCTCCGCGTGGCGGGCAGGTCGGCGTACGCCGTCTCACCCTGGTTGGTCGTGTCGTGGGTTTTCCAGTAACGCCAGCCGGCCAGCGCACACAGGACCGGGAAACCCATCGCGAACACGGCGATGGAGCGGGTCTCGACCGGAAAACCGGCCACGATCTGGAACACCATCAGGCCGGCGTAGATCAGCACCGGCAGCAGCGCATGGCGGCGGTCGACGCCGGTCGCCGGCCGTATCGGCAACTTGCGCACCACGAGGCGGAACACCAGCACGATGCAGAAGGCCACGAACATCCAGCCCGCGAACCCCTGCACCGTCTCGCCGAACCAGGCGCCGTCCTTCTTGGTCATGATCCAGGCCTTGAGCACGAACACCATGTAGGGGTCGGCGCCCAGGTCGTAGGCCGTGACCACCATGGCCGCCAGCAGCGACATGGCCATGGCCTCGCCCAGGTGGGTGGACCCGTCGGCCGGTGCGCGCCAGATGATCAGGTTGGCGATGACGTAACCCATGTAGGTGAGCGCGAACCACATCAACGGAATCACCAGCGGCACGTCGCCCACGCGCGGACCCAGCACGTCGGTGTAGTCGTAGCTGCCGAAGAACCAGCCGTAGGACGAGCCCATCTGCTCGGCGAACCAGCCCAGCACGATCGCGATCGCGGCGAACACCAGCGCCGCACGCAGGCCCAGCAGATGGGCGGCGCTGGCCAGGCAGGCCGCGAACATCACGAACGAACTCACCAGCATGGCCGTGGTGGTGTCGCCCAGCGTGCGCACGGCCACGCTGATGAAGAACACGGCCACCAGCAGCAGGCCGGCCAAGGGAAGACGTGTCGACCAATGAGGCATCGCAACTCCTGAGGGAATGGGAACGGGGGGTGTGGTCGCCGACGGACGGGCCGACGTGGCAAGCGCCAATACTAACGGCAGTGCGCCGGCATGGAACGTGCCGGGCCCGCACCGGCCCGGGCCGCTCGCGCCGGCTCAGGCCTCGAACGCAGGCGAGCGGTACAGGGTCCGGCCGGCCACGCGCAGCTCGGTATCGAGCTGGTACCGGCGCACGGCCGCCGCGTCGATCGTGATGCCCAGTCCCGGCGCGTCCGGTGCGCACACGCCCCCGGCGGCGTCGCGTTCGACATGGTTGCCGGTGAGTTCCACCGCCAGCGCCTTGGGCGCCGCCGGGTATTCGCAGATGCGGTGATCGGCCAGGCCGGCAAACGGCTGCAGCGACGCACTCAGCGCCAGGTGCGAGGTGAAGGTGTGGTTGACGTAGGTGACACCCCTGGCCACGGCATGGTCGGCGACCTGCTTGGCCGGCCCGATGCCACCGATGCGTCCGCAGTCGATCTGCACGTAGCCGATGCCGCCGTAGTCGATCAGGTGGCGCGCCATCGAGAAATTGTGCGCACCTTCGCCGCCGGCCAGCCGCACCGCGGAACACTGGCGCGACAACGCGGCGTATTCCTCCAGCGCGCTGGCGTGGAAGGGCTCCTCCAGCCAGGTGACACGCGCCGCCTCCAGCGCCTGCAGCCGTTCGGCCGCACGCGCGACGTCGTCGACGAAGATCTGCCCGACGTCGACCAGCAGCACCCCGTCCGGCCCGATGGCCTCGCGCGCGGCCATGAAATGCGCGGCGTCGTCCGCGGCGCTGCCGCGCCCGATCGGACCCCAGCCGAACTTGACCGCGGTGAAACCCCGGTCCATCGCGTCGCGCGCCCGCGCCAGCGTCTGCTGCGCATCGTCGCCGAACAGCAACGAGGCGTACGGCGTCTTGGCGTGGTTGCGGGTGTAACCCAGCAGCTTCCACACCGGCTCGCCACGCGCCTTGCCCAGGATGTCCCACAAGGCCATCTCGATGCCCGAGAAGGTGTGCGCGGCCTGCAACACGTCCATGCTGTTGTAGGCCACGTCGGCGGCAATGGCGGCGATGTCGCGCGGACCGTCCAGCACGCGCCCGAGCACCGAGGCGCTGACCGGCTGGCAGGCGCCATGCGACTGCGGGCACACGAAGGCGGCGATCGACGGCAGCGGCGCGGCTTCGCATTCGCCGTAGCCGACATGGCCGCCGGCCTGCACCCGCACCAGCAAGGCGTCCTGGCTGCCATCGGCCTCCAGCGTGACCTCGGGCATCGCAAGATAGAAAAAGTCGACGGCATCGATCTTCATGATGGCTCCCCGTGCCGCGGGCTCAGCGGCGGTACACCGTGGCCTGCGGCTCGAACCTGACGTCCGCGTCCAGCGGATAGATCGGCCGCGCGCAGATCGTGTGCCCCAGCGTGGGCAGGTTGGCCGAGGTCGCGCCGGGCACGTCGACGTTGAAGTTGCAGTCGGCCCAGGCCTCGTACATGTGGTGTTCGGTGTGCGGCGACTTCACGACGATCAGGTCGAAGTCCTGCGGGTCCAGGCCGTTGGCGAAATACATGGCGCGGTCGAACAGGCTCAGCGTCTTGCTGAACACCACGACGGTGAGGTTGTCCCAGGTCAGCACGGCGGTCGGGCCGGCGTCCAGGCCGATCTTCATCGTCTCCAGCCGGGCCTGCCCGTCCGACAGCAGCCGGACCCGCGCCGTGACCGGCATCGGCGTGAACCGCGCCGGATCGATGGTGCCGCCCAGCGTCAGCTGCACCGTGGCACCGACACCGGCCTTGTGCGCGGCCGCGGCCGCGTCGGCGTCGACGATCTGCGCCAGCACCTTCTTCCCATACCCGGCCTGCTGCAGGCCTTGCAGGATCAGGTTGGAGTCGCCGGTGGCGCCCGACGAGGTGGCGTCGGCCGCGTCGGTGAAGATCACCGGCCCGGGAATCGAGCGTGCCTGCGCGATGGCGCGCTCCAGGGAGCTGAACTTGCCCTGCATGCGGTGGCGCAGCGGCCAGAACTCCTGCGCCAGCCGCACGGCCTCGGCCTGGGCGAGGTCGGCGTTGTTGTCGGTGGCCACGATGACCTGGCAACACAACTCGGGCACGTCGGTGAACGGGTTGCCGATCATGATGCCGGCCGACATCGCCGTGCCTTCGAGCTCGAGCCGGCGCGCCTCGCGGATCAGCGAACCGTAACACCCGGTCTTGGTGATCAGCTCGTCGCCGCGCACCAGCGCCGGAATCGTCACGCGTGCAATCGTCGGCTTCACGCCCTTGTCGGTCACCAGCCGGTGCAGCGCCCGCGCCGCGCGCGCGCCGGTGGACGCGAAGTCCACATGCGGATAGGTGTGGTAGATCGCCAGGCCGTCGATCTGGCGCAACATGCGGTCGGTCAGGATGCCGTGCAGGTCGAGCGTGATGACGATCGGCACGTCGGGGCCGACCAGCTTGCGCGTCTCGGCCAGCAGGTAACCCTCCGGATCGAGTTCGCCATCGGCACCCATGGCGCCGTGCATCGAGAAATACACACCGTCGATGCCGCTGCAGGCCTCGGCCGCAATGGCCTCCATCACCTCGCCCATCAATCGGTTCCAGCCCGGCCGCGACAACAGGCCGGCCGAACCCGCGCGCGCGGAGATGGTCAGCGCCGGCTCGAAGCCGACCTCGTCGAACACCGCCAGCGCACCGCCCAGGCCGGTGTTGATGCCTTTTTGCACCAGCATCTGCGGGCCGTGCTCGATGTGGAAGTTGGCGTATTCCGACGGCAGCGGGTTGAACGACGAGATCTCCTGCATGCATTCGGCCACCAGGATTCGGGGTTTCTTCGACATGGCGTTTCCTTTGTGCGTGGGTGGGGACATGGAGGCCCGCTCAGTCCGGCAGGCTGCCGTCGGCGACACGCAGGCAGGCCACCTGCTGGCCGTCGGCATCCTGCGTGGCGCGCAGTTGCGGATCCTCGACCTGGCAACGCGGCTGCGCGTGCGGGCATCGGCTGGCGAAGCGGCAGCCGGTGCCGATGGTGTCCGGGTCCGGCATGTCGCCGCGGATCAACGCGCGGGTGCGGCGCTGCGACGGATGTTCGCTCGGCAACGCGGCCAGCAAGGCCTGGGTATACGGATGGCGCGGCCGCGTGAAGAGTTGCTGCGCCGGCGCGACCTCGACGATGCGCCCCAGGTACATCACCGCGACCCGGTCGCTGATGTTGCGCACCACCGCCAGGTTGTGCGAGATGAACAGATAGGTCAGCTTGAGGTCGCGCTGCAGCTCGCGCATCAGGTTGATGACCTGGGCCTGCACCGAGACGTCGAGCGCGGAGACCGCCTCGTCGGCGACGATGAACTCGGGCTCCAGCGCCAGCGCCCGCGCGATGCCGATGCGCTGGCGCTGGCCGCCGGAGAACTCATGCGGATACCGGTGCAAGGCGCTCTCGGGCAGGCTGACCAGCTGCAGCAGTTCGCGCACCCGTGCCGCGCGGCTGGACCCATCGCCCACGCCGTGGATCACCAGCGGCTCGGCGATGATGTCGTCGACCCGCATGCGCGGATTGAGCGATCCATAAGGGTCCTGGAACACGATCTGCATCGCGCGGCGCTTGGCGCGCATGCCGGCCGTGTCCAGCGTGGTGATGTCCTGGCCGTGGTGCAGGATGCTGCCGCCGCTGGGTTCGATCAGGCGCAGCAACAGGCGCCCGGTGGTGGACTTGCCGCAGCCCGACTCGCCGACCAGGCCCAGCGTCTCTCCGGCGGCGATCTGCAGGTCGACGCCATCGACGGCGCGCAGCGGCGGCACGGGCTTGGCCAGGAAACCGCGCGCGCGGCGGAAATACTTCCTCAGGCCTCGCGCCTCGATCAAGGGGGCGGCAGCAGCAGGTGTTGTCATGGTTCGGCGGCCTCCTGCTCGGGCACGGGTTGCGGTGGCTGCGATGCAAACGGCGTGATACACGCGGCGTGGTGCGCGGGGCCGACCTCGCGCAGCGCCGGCACGACGCCGCAAGCCGGCTGGGCCAGCGGACACCGGGGCGCGAAGCTGCAACCCGGCGGCATCTGGCCGAGCGCGGGCACCGTGCCCTCGATGGTGCTGAGCCACTGGGCGCCGGCGTCGATGCGCGGGCGCGACGCCAGCAGGCCGCGCGTATACGGGTGCGCCGGCCGATCGAAGATGTCCAGCGCCGCGCCGGTCTCGACCACCTTGCCGGCGTACATGACCGCGACCCGGTCGCTCATCTCGGCGATCACGCCCAGGTCGTGCGTGATCAGCATCACCGACATGCCGTTGTCGGCCTGCAGCTTGCGCATCAGGTCCAGGATCTGCGCCTGTATCGTCACGTCGAGCGCCGTCGTCGGTTCGTCGGCGATCAGCAGCTTGGGCCGTCCCGCCAGCGCCATCGCGATCATCACGCGCTGGCGCATGCCGCCCGAGAGTTCGTGCGGGTAGGCATCGACCTGGCGCTGCGCATCGGGCATTTCGACGCGTTGCAGCAGGTCGATCGCCTCCTGGCGCGCCGCGGCGCCGCGCAGTTCCGTGTGCCAGCGCAGCACCTCGCCGATCTGCTGGCCGACCCGCATCACCGGGTTCAGCGAGGTCATCGGCTCCTGGAAGATCATCGCCAGGTCCTTGCCGCGCAGGCTGCGCATCGGCGCCGCGCCGGGCGCCAGCAGGTCCTGCCCTTCCAGCACGATGGAGCCGCCGTGGACCTGCACGCCCGCGGGCAGCAGGCCCATGATGGACAGGGCCAGCATGCTCTTGCCGGAACCGGATTCGCCGACCACGCCGAGCACCTCGCCGGCGTCCAGGTGCAGGTCGACCGCGCGCAGGATCTCGGCACCATCCGCGCCCAGGCCGGTCGTCAGCTGCGACACCTGCAGCAGCGCGGGCGCGGCCTGCGTATCGGTTGTTGCGCCGCTGTTCATCGGGTCGCCACCGCCATGCGCGGGTCCAGCACGTCGCGCAATCCGTCGCCGAGCATGTTCAGGCCCAGCACGCTGACCAGGATGGCCATGCCCGGCGCCACCGTGATCCAGGGCGCGGAGACGATGAAGTCGCGCCCGTTGGCGATGATGGCGCCGAAGGTCGGTGTCGGCGGCGGCGGCCCGACCCCGATGAACGACAACACCGCCTCGTTCAGGATCGCGATCGCGAACACGTAGGTCACGCGCACCACCAGCGGCGCCATCGCATTGGCCATGACATGGCGCAGCAGGATACGCGCGTGGCCGGCGCCCAGCGCACGCGCGGCCTCGACGTATTCCATTTCGCGCACCACCATCACCGACGCACGCACGACGCGCGCCGTGTGTGGCGTGGCGGCGATCGCCAGCGCGATCACGACGTTGGTCACCGAGGCGCCGAGCACGGAACTGATGGCGATGGCCAGGATGATGGGCGGGAAGGCCATGAAGGCGTCCATCAGACGCATCAGCGGGCCGTCGGCGGGCCGGAAATAACCGGCGGCCGCGCCGATGAAGGCGCCGGCCAGCGCGGTGAACAGCGCGACCAGGAAGCCGATGTGCAGCGACACCTGCGCGCCGTGCAGGATGCGCGACAGGATGTCGCGTCCGAAGTGGTCGGTGCCCAGCCAGTGTTCCGCACCCGGGGGCACCATACGCGCGCGGAAGTTGCCCTTGAGCGGATCGAAGGGCGCGATCACGTCGGCCAGCAACGCCAGCGCCACGACGATGCCCACCAGCACCAGGCCCATCGTGAACGAGCGGTTCGCCAGCAGGCGGCGCACGAAGGCGGCGCGGCGCGACGGCACGGCCGCTGCGGCGGAGGCCGGCATGGCGGCGTCGATTCCGGTACTGCTCATTCCAGCCTCACGCGCGGATCGATGGCCGCATACAGCAGGTCGACCGCGAGGTTGACCGTCAGGTAGATCAGGGCCAGGAACAACAGGCCGCCCTGGATGACCGGGAAGTCGCGGCTGAGCACCGCGCCGATGATGAGCCGCCCCAGCCCGGGGATGGAGAACACCTGCTCGGTGACGACGGCGCCGCCGAGCAAGGCACCGACCATGATGCCCATCACGGTGACGATGGGCACCATGGCGTTGTGCAGGCCGTGGCGCACCACGACATAGGGTTCGGGCAGGCCCTTGGCGCGCGCGGTGCGCACGAAGTCCTGGCCCAGCACCTCGAGCATGCTCGAGCGCGTCATGCGCGCGACGAAACCCATCTGCACGCAGGCCAGCGAGAAGGTCGGCAACGCGATGTGGCGCGCCCACTGCCAGGCGTCCTCGGTGAACGGCACGTAGTCGCCGGCCGGGAAGATCGGCACCAGCACCGCGATCAGCCAGATCAGCACCAGGCCGAGCCAGAACTCGGGGATGGACAGGCCGATCAGCG
Organism: Burkholderiaceae bacterium; assembly: GCA_041581405.1. Lineage (GTDB taxonomy): Bacteria > Pseudomonadota > Gammaproteobacteria > Burkholderiales > Burkholderiaceae_C > CAISIP01. Next base: position 2,281 of record JBFIDI010000121.1, on the reverse strand, counting down.
CCAGCGTCATCATGCCCTGGTCGGCCAGGCGGCCGTGGCGCACCGCGGCCACGACACCGGCCGCCACGCCGAGCAGCACCGACACCACGAAGGCCAGCGCGGTCAGCGACAAGGTCACCGGCAGCCGCTCCAGGATGGCGTCGACGACGCTGCGGTTGAGCAGCAGCGACTGGCCCAGGTCGCCCTGGAGCAGCCGCGCGTACCACTGGCCCATGCGCACCAGGAAGGGCTGGTCCAGCCCCAGTTCACGCCGGACCCGGTCCAGCGCCTCGGCGGTGGCGCCGGCGTCCAGGAACATCGAGGCCGGGTCGCCGGGCACCAGCCAGAGCAGGCCGAAGGTGATCAGCGACACGAGCAGCAGCACCGGAATGGACGCCAGCACGCGTCGCAGGATGAATCGGATCATGGATCAGTGGTCGGTCAGCGGGCCGGGACACACACACGGCAACATGCCGCCGTGGCCGCGCGCGGGCGCAGCGACCACGGGGATACCGTCAATCATCGGTCGTCGGCGACCGGCTTATTCGAGCCACACGCCCCACATGCGCGGGATGCGGTAGGCCTTGAAGTTCTTCAGCTTGGTGGAGGCGATCTGGAACAGGCCGTAGTTGCCCAGGTTCAGCGCGATCGCCTGGTCGACCATGCGCTGCTCGAAGTCGGCGAAGATCTTCTTCTGCGCATCGACGTTCATCTCGCTGTTGATCTTGTCGAACCAGCCGTCGATCATCGGATCGGCCACGCGTTGCCCCTGGCCCTTGGTCCAGTGCGACATCGCCGAGACCGGGCCTTCGAAGGGCTCGATGCCGAAGCCGTGGGTCCAGAAATGCCAGCCCTGGTCGCTCTTGAGGCCGATGCCCGACGCGGTGGGCCAGTCGGAGACCTTGAGTTCGACGTTGACGCCGATCTGCGCCATCTGCTGCTGGAACACCGTGGCCGCGTCCACGTTGGGCCGCGTGTTGTCGACGATGAAGATCAGCTTCTCGCCCTTGTAGCTCGACTTGGCCAGGCTGGCCTTGGCCGCGGCCAGGTCCTGCTTGAGCAGCGGCCGGCTGGTGTGGTAGGCCGATCCGGCGTAGACCCAGCTCTGGTCCATGCGGTAGATGTCGGGGAAGGCCGTGCCCATGATCTCCTCGGCATCGACACCCAGCGTCACGGCGCGCCGGAAGTTGAGGTCGTTGCCCGGCGGCAAGGCATGGTTGAACTTGAGCACCTGCACCGCGAACGGCAAGGCCTTGATGACCTGGAAGTTCGGATTGCCGGCCAGCCGCTTGGCGGTGGGCCCGTCGCCTGCCTCGTTCATGTGGATCTGGCCGCTTTGCAACGCGGCATCACGCGCGCCGGCCTCGGGCATGAAGCGGAACGTGACGCTGTCGATGTGGACGATCTTGGCGCCGCCGAAGCCGTCGCGTTCCTTGTACGCGGGGTTGGGCTTGTAGTCGTCGAAACGCGCGAGCTTGACGTGGCTGTCGGGCTTGTATTCGACGAACCTGAACGGGCCGGTGCCGATGGACGCGGCCTTGCCGATGTCCTTGGCCGCTTCCTCGGCCGGCATGATGGCGATCGGCGCGCGCGGGCTCGACAGGTTGCCCAGGAAGGTCGACTGCACCGACTTGAGCTTCATCGTGACCTGGTTCGCGCCGGTGGCGCTGACGCTCTCGATGGCGCCGATCAGGCTGGCCGACGCGCCGCCCTTGCGGTAACGCTCGATCGACGCCACCACGTCGGCCGGCCCCATGGTCTTGCCGTTGTGGAACTTCACACCGTCGCGCAGCGTGAACACGTAGGTCAGGCCGTCGGGCGAGACCGTCACGCCGGTGGCCAGGTCGGGGATGGGCCGGGCGTTTTCATCGCGCGCATACAGCGTCTCGAACACATGCAGGTTGACGTTGCGCGCGGCCTGGGCCGATGTCGCGTGCGGATCGAGCGACGGCGGCGCCTGGGTCTGGGCGATCACGACGTCGCCGCCCTTCTTCTGCGCCAATGCCGGCGCCGCGGCCCCGATGGCCATTGCCGTGGCCAGAGCCAGATGCAGGAATGTCCGTTTCATGGAAAGCTTCTCCTTCGGTTGGGCCCGCCAAGCGGGTGGGGTTGCCGTGATGTCTCCATCGCGCTGGGTTGCCTGGGTGTGAACCGCGTCATGCCGGTTCCCGCTCGTGCCGCGTGACGAGCGCCACGCAGCCACCACGCCGTACACGTGCCGGGCCGCCGGCCGGCCGACGTGCCGTGCCACGATCGCCGTGGCGGCGGACCCGGCCGGGCGCGCCGGCCCTGGCGGCGCGCT
>JBFIDI010000120.1:0-12659 GCA_041581405.1 Burkholderiaceae bacterium | reverse complement strand
GCCACATGGCGTAGTCGGTGGCCGCATACCCGGTCGTCGTGGCCACCGAGACCACATGGAATGCCGCCGACAGTGCCGCCTCGGACCACACGTCGTAGGTGCCATGCAACATCAGCACGGCGGTGAGGCCGATGGCCGACGCCAGCAGCACCAGGGCATAGGTGCGCACCTCGGCGTCGCGCAGCAGCGGGCCGAGCGATCGGCCGCGCCAGACGATGAAATACCGCGCAAAACTGATGCCGGCCAGCGACATGAACACGATGGCCACGAGTTCGACGTTCTTGTCCGGCCAGAAGCCGAAGCTGGCGTCATGCGACGAGAAACCGCCCAGGCCCATGGTCGTGCACATGTGCATGAAGGCATCGGGCCAGGACATGCCGACCCAGCGGTAGGCCAGCATGCAGGCGGCGGAGAACGCGAAATACACGCCCCACAGGCCGCGCGCGGTCTCGGCGATACGCGGCGTGAGCCGCGCGTCCTTCATCGGGCCGGGCGTTTCCGCCTTGTACAGTTGCACCCCGCCGAGCCCGAGCAGCGGCAACACGGCCACCACCAGCAGCATGATGCCCAGGCCGCCGATCAGCTGCAGGAAGCAGCGCCAGACGTTGACCGACACCGGCAGGTCGTCCAGGCCGCTGAGCACGGTGGCACCGGTGGCGGTAAGCGCACTCATGGCCTCGAAATACGCGTCGGTGAAGCTGAGCCGCTCCATCGCCAGCATCAGCGGAATGGCCGAGAACAGCGGCAGCACGATCCAGACCAGGTTGACCAGCAGGAAACCGTCGCGCGGCAGCAGTTCGCGCTTGTGGTGGCGCGTCAGCACCAGGATCAGCAGGCCGGCGCCCAGCGTCAGCGCCATGCCGGTCGCCCAGACGCCATGCAGGTCGGAATGGTCCAGCGACAAGGCCCAGCCCAGCGGAACCAGGAACATCAGCGAAAAGCCCACCATGATGGTGGCCAGCACATTGAGGACCGGAGCCAGACCGTTCATGGGCGATCAGAAGAAGGTCGCGCTGACCTGGAACATCTTCTCCACGGCCCGCAGCTGGCGCTTGTTCGGCACGTAGATGATGACGTGGTCTCCCTCCTGGATCACCAGGTCGTGGTAGGGCATCAACACCTCGCAGCGGGCGTCCTCGCCGCGCACGATGGCGCCGAAGCGCGCACCCGAGGGCAGTTCGATCGCGTCGATGCGACGGCCCACCATGCGCGAGGTGCCCTTGTCGCCGCGCGCGATGCCTTCGATCGCCTCGGCCGCGCCGCGGCGCAGGCTGTGCACCGCCGCCACGTCGCCGCGGCGCACGTGCACCAGCAACTCGCCGATCACGGTCTGCGCCGGCGACAAGGCGATGTCGATGGCACTGCCCTGCATCATCTCGGCATAGATGCGGCGGTTGATCAGCGAGATCACGCGCCGCGCGCCGAGCCGCTTGGCCAGCATCGCGGCCAGGATGTTGTCCTCGTCGTCGCTGGTGAGCGCGATGAACAGGTCCATCTCGCCGACCCGCTCCTCGATCAGCAGTTCCTCGTCCGTCGAGTCGCCCTGCAGCACCATGATGTCGCCGGGCAGTTCGCCCGCCAGGTATTCGCAGCGCTTGCGGCTGGTCTCGATGATCTTGACCTGCAACTGCCCGGACAGGCGGCGCGCCAGCCGCATGCCGACCTTGCCGCCGCCGGCGATCATCACGCTGCGCACCGGACGGTCGTCCTTGTGGATGGCACGCAGCACCGGCCGGATCTTGTCCTTGTCGGCGAGCACGAAGACTTCGTCGCCGGGCCAGACCTGGGTGCTGGCCTCGATCGGCAGTTCGCGGTCCTGACGGTAGATCGCCACCACCCGCATCGGCGCCTGCGGGAACAGGTCGCGGAACTCGCCGATGCTGTGGTTGACCAGGGTGCTGCCCGAGGCGGCGCGCACCGCGATCAGGTGGGCGCGGCCCTGCGAGAATTCGAGGACCTGCAGCGCTTCCGGATAGTCGATCAACTGGTTGATGTAGTGCATCAACGACTCTTCCGGGCAGATCACGTGGTCGACGGCGAAACCGTCCGCCGCCAGCAGCGGCTCGCCCTCCTGGAACTCGGACGAGCGCAACCGCGCAATCGTGGTCTGGATGCCGAACACGCTGCGTGCCACCTTGCACGCGGCCAGGTTGGTTTCGTCCAGCGACGCACAGGCGATGAACAGGTCGGCGTCTTCGGCACCGGCGCGCCGCTGCACCGACGGCTGCACGCCGTCGCCGGCCACACCACGAAGATCGAGTCGATCCTCCAGCACGCGCAGCAGATCGGGATCGGGGTCGATCACCGTGATGTCGTTTTGCTCGGACACCAGACTCTCGGCGACACTCTCGCCTACCCGTCCGGCACCCAGGATGATCATGCGCATGGGAAACCTTGATACTCGGTGGATGATAGTCGCTCGGCCCCGGCGCTCGCCATGGGCCGGCCCGGCTCAGGCGCCGGGAACGGATCGCTCCCGTCCGTCTGCCGCCCCGCGCGGCTGCAGCAGATCCCACCGGTTGCCGACCAGGTCCTCGAATACCGCAACGGTTCCGTAGACCTCGTGGCGCGGCTCCTCCAGGAAACACACGCCATGCGCGAGCATGTGCCGGTGGTCTGCGGCGAAGTCGCTGGTATGCAGGAACAACAGCACCCGGTCGCCGCCCTGGCGGCCGATGCTGTCGCGTTGCGACTGCGTCGTGGCCTGCGCCAGCACCAGGCCGGCCCCGTGTGGCGCACCACCGGCCGGCGCCACCCGCACCCAGCGCTTGCCGCCACCCAGCGGCGTGTCCTCGCACAGTTCGAAACGCAAGGCGCGGGTGAAGAAGGCGATGGCGTCGTCGTAGTCGTGTACCAGCAACGTGATGCCGTGCAATGATTGGGTCACAATGTCGTTCCCGAACCGAGGTTGGCCCCATTGTCCATCGACAGGCCCGACCGATTCCTGCTGCCGTTCCATCGCATGACCGTCGCCACCCGCCCCTATCCACCGATCGAACCCCTGCGCAGCGGCTTTCTGCCGGTGGACGCCTTGCACACCCTGTACTGGGAGGAGTCCGGCAACCCGCACGGCGTGCCGGTGGTCCTGCTCCATGGCGGGCCGGGTTCGGGCACGACGCCGCAGCATCGCCAGTTCTTCGACCCGGCGTATTACCGCATCATCCTGTTCGACCAGCGTGGCGCCGGCCGTTCCACGCCGCTCGGCGAAACCCGCGACAACACGACGGCGCTGCTCGTGGCCGACATGGAACGGCTGCGCGACATGCTGCAGGTCGACCGCTGGCTGGTGTTCGGCGGTTCCTGGGGCTCGACACTGGCCCTGGCCTATGCGCAGGCCTGGCCGCAGCATTGCCGCGCCCTGGTGCTGCGCGGTGTCTTCCTGTGTACGCCGCCCGAGATCGACTGGTTCCTGAACGGCATGGGCTGGTTCTTTCCCCAGGTCCACGCGGAGTTTCGCGGCGCGCTCGGCCTCGCGGAACACGCCGACCTGCTGCAGGCCTATGCCAGCCAGCTGTTCGGCGACGACCCGGCGCGCCGCCTGCACGCCGCCCGGGCCTGGAACCGATACGAGAGCCGCTGCCTGCACCTGCTGCCCCAGCCAGAGGAAGCCCACGACGCCGAGGCCGACGCCCACGCGCTGGCGGTGTCGCGGCTGGAGGCCCACTATTTCCAGCACGGCGGCTTCCTGGAGCCGCAGCAGTTGCTGCGCGACGTGGACCGCCTGCGCGACATTCCCGCCATCATCGTGCAAGGCCGTTACGACGTGATCTGCCCGCCGGCCAGCGCCTGGCGACTGCAGCAGGCCTGGCCGCAATGCCGGCTGCAGATCGTCGACGACGCCGGCCATTCGGCATTCGAGCCGGGCATCCAGTCGGCCCTGGTCGACGCGATGGATCGTTACCGCGACCGGGGTCACTTCGACCCGCCCGGCAACAGCTGAACCCCCGCCGTCGACGGCCGGGGCCGCGTCAATCGTGCCAGCACACGAAGGCCTGGGCGCGTTCGGACACGACCGGCGCGGTTGCGGGTGCCGGCAGGCCTTGCGCATGGCCCAGCGCCAGCACAGCCATCAGCAGCTCGCCATCGCCCGCCGCCACCTGCGCGAGCACGGTGTCGGAAAAACCCTTCCAGCCCGCAAGCAACCGGGCCTGCACGCCCCGCGCAGCCGCGCTGTGCACGATGTTCTGCACGAACATGCCGTAGTCGAGCACCGAACCCAGGCCCAGCGCCCGGTCGATCGTGCACACCAGCGCCACCGGCGCCCGGTACAACCCGAAATAGTCGTGCAGGTCGGCGTCGCAGCGGATCGCACCGCCGCCGAATGCCGCGTCGGCCTGGGCCGCGAACGTCTCGCCCGCCTGCTCCCATCGCGGCCCGGGCCACGCGGCATGCCCCGGCAGCAACCGGTATTGCTGCCAGAACCGCGCCTGCGGACCGGCATCGGAACACAGGCCCGGCAGTTGCCGGCGGACCGCGTCGACCAGCCGGTCGCGCGCGGCGCCTTGCAGCACACACAGCTTCCATGGCTGGGTGTTGACGCCCGACGGCGCACGGCGAGACGCGTCCAGGATGGAGGTGATCACGGCAGCGTCCACGGCACCGGCTTCGAACACGGGGCGGACCGCCGCGCCGGTGGGGAGCGATGTGGCGGGATCAGGGATGGCCATGCGGGGTCTCGATGCGCGTAAAACCATGGCAGGGTCGAGCCCGGCGGCGGGCGCCGGGACGATCTGCTACAAATCAGCCAGCAATTAGACACCATGGCACATCAGTCCCGCCTGCACCGATCGTTGCACCAGCTGCTGCACCAGACGCGCGTGGCGGCTCTGGGCACCCTGGGCGACGACGGCGCGCCCATGGTCTCGATGGTGCCGTTCGCGATCGCACCGTCGGTCCCGGCGCTGGTCCTGCATGTCAGCGCCCTGGCCGCGCACACCGGCAACATGGCGCGACAGCCGGCGGTGTCGCTGCTGGTGATGCAGGCCGAGCGGGCCGGCGAGCCGGTCCATGCCTTGCCGCGGGTCACGCTGCACGGCCGCGCCGAGACCGTGTCCCGCGACGACAGCCGGCACGCCACGGTGCGCCAGGCCTACCTGTACCGGTTTCCGGACACCGAACCGATGATGGAACTGGGCGACTTCCGTCTGCTGCTGGTCCACCTCACGCAGGCACGCCAGGTCGCGGGTTTCGGCGCCGCACGATCCGTCGAGGCCGCGGAACTGCGGCAGATCCTCGCCGAGACACCCGTCCCCGGCTGACCCCGCCGGCGTATGCGCCGCGTTCGTGGCCGCTCAGCCCTTGGGTCGCTTGTCGATGACCCGGCGCGCCTTGCCGGTCTGGGTGCGCTCGACCGAATGGGGCGGCAACACGTTGACCGTGGTGCTGATGCCCACCAGGCTCTTGACCCGGTGCTGCAACCAGCCGGCGATCTCCTGTATGCCACTGGCGGACTGGTCGGCATGCGCGGTCTGCAGTTCGCACAACACCTCGACCCGGTCCATCGGCCCGTCGCGGGTCACGACGATCTGGTAGAGCGGCGACAACTTGCCGTGCTGCAACACCAGCTCCTCGATCTGCGTCGGGAACACGTTCACGCCGCGGATGATCAGCATGTCGTCGGAGCGGCCGACGATCTTGCCCATGCGCCGGAACGCGCGCGCGGTCGGCGGCAGCAGGCGCGTCAGGTCCCGGGTGCGGTAGCGGATGATGGGAAACGCCTCCTTGGTCAGCGAGGTGAAGACCAGTTCGCCCTCCTGCCCGTCGGGCAGCACCTCGCCCGTCTGCGGATCGATGATCTCCGGATAGAAATGGTCCTCCCAGATCACCGGGCCGTCCTTGGACTCGACACATTCGCTGGCCACGCCCGGGCCCATGACTTCGGACAGGCCGTAGATGTCCACCGCGTCCATGCCCGATGAGGTCTCGATCTCGGTGCGCATGGCCTCGGTCCAGGGTTCGGCACCGAAGATGCCGATCTCCAGCGACGTGGCGCGCGGATCCTGGCCCTGGCGCACGAACTCCTCGATGATGACCTGCATGTAGGACGGGGTCACCATGATGATGCGCGGCTGGAAATCCTGGATCAGCTGCACCTGCTTTTCCGTCTGCCCGCCCGAGACCGGGATCACCGTGCAGCCGAGCCGCTCGGCGCCGTAATGCGCGCCCAGGCCGCCGGTGAACAGGCCGTAGCCGTAGGCCACGTGCAGCAGGTCACCGGCACGGCCGCCCGCCGCACGGATGGATCGCGCCACCAGATGGGCCCAGGTGTCGATGTCCTTGAGCGTGTAGCCGACCACCGTCGGCTTGCCGGTCGTGCCCGACGAGGCATGGATCCGCGCCACCTGCTCGCGCGGGACCGCGAACATGCCGAACGGATAGTTGGCGCGCAGGTCCTGCTTGGTCGTGAACGGGAAACGGGCCAGGTCCGCCAGCGTGCGCAGGTCGTCCGGATGCACGCCCGCGGCGTCGAAGGCCTGCCGGTAGTGCGGCACGTTGGCATACGCATGGTGCAGCGTGGTCCTGAGCCGCTGCAGCTGCAGCGCGGTGATCTCGTCGCGGCTGGCACGCTCGATGGGTTCGAGCAGGTCGGTCGGTGTCTCGTGTCGGGGCATGCTGTCTCCTGGCTGTGGTGTCGTCGCGCGGTGCCACCGCGCCGATTGTGGCAAAAGGCCGTCAGGAATGCGCGTGTTCGCGGTCGAAATCGATCTCCAGGCGGTCGGTGACCGGATAACTCTGGCAGCACAACACGAAACCCCGCGCCACCTCGTAGTCCTCGAGGGCGAAGTTGTTGTCCATGTCGACCTCGCCTTCGACCACCTGCGCGCGGCAGGTCGAGCAGACGCCGCCCTTGCAGGAGAACGGCATCTCGATGCCGGCCCGGATGCCGGCGTCGACCAGGTTGTCCTTGTTCTTGTCCATCACGAAGCTGCGCCGCGTGCCGTCGAGCACCACCTCGACCGTGCACTGGCCGCTGCCCTGTACCGGCGCACGCGGCGGCCGCACACGGCCGTCGTCCTGCACCGTGCCGAACAGCTCGGTCTTGATGCGCGAGGCCGGCACGCCGTTGTCGCGCAAGGCACGCTCGGTGCCCTGCATCATGTCCTGCGGGCCGCAGATGAAGGCGGCATCGATGTCCGCCGGGTCCAGCCAGTGCGCCAGAAGCTGGCAGCACTTGGCGTAGTCGATGCGGCCGTTGAACAGCTCGATGTCCTGGGCCTCGCGGCTCATGATCCAGACCAGGTTGAAGCGGCCCAGGTAGCGGTCCTTGAGATCCTCCAGCTCCTCCTTGAACATGATGGCGCCGGACGACCGGTTGCCATACACCAGCGTGACCCGGCTGCGCGGTTCGGCCAGCAGCGTGGACTTGACGATGGACAACACCGGCGTGATGCCGCTGCCCGACGCGAACGCCACGACGTGCCGCTGCGCATCGGGCTGCAGCGGCAGATGGAACTGGCCCTGCGGCGGCATCACGTCGATCGAGACCCCGGGGCGCAGTTGCTCGGCGGCCCAGTTCGAGAACACGCCACCGGGTACCCGCTTGATCGCGACACGCAGGCAGTGGTCCTGCACAGCCGAGCAGATCGAGTAGGAGCGGCGGACCTCCTCGTCGCCGATGCGGGTGCGCAGCGTCAGGTACTGGCCCTGCACGTAGGCGAACGCGGACGCCAGTTCCTCGGGGCATGCGAAGGTGACGGCGATGGCATCACGCGTCTGCGGCTGGACCTGCCGGACCTGCAGGGGATGGAATCGGGTCGTGGCCATGGGTCGCTCTCAGTGGGGCTTGAAATAGTCGAAGGGCTCCAGGCAGCTGTTGCACTGGTACAAGGCCTTGCAGGCGGTGGAGCCGAACTGCGACAACAGGCGCGTCTGGTGCGAGCCGCACAGCGGACACGGCACCGACGCGCGCGCCGAAGGTTGCAGCAACGCGCCGATGTCAATAGCCTGGCCGCCGTCGGCGCCTGGCGCACGCTCCACCGGCGGCGCAATGCCGTAGGCGCGCAGGGCTTCACGTGCCTCGGCGCTCATCCAGTCCGTGGTCCAGGCCGGCGACAGCCGCGTACGCACCTCGACCGGCGCGACGCCGTGGGACGCCAGCTTGTCGCGGATCGCGGCGGCGATGACCTCGGTGGCCGGGCAGCCGGAATAGGTCGGCGTCACGACGATCTGCAGTCGCGGTGCGGCGCCCGGGCCGTATTGCCACACGACCTCGCGCACGATGCCCAGGCCGACGACGGATACGACCGGCACTTCCGGGTCCATGACTTCGTCCAGCCACTGCAGCACCTGCTCGGTGGCCACGCGCGCCGGAAACACGGCCCCGCCGCCCTCTACCACCGGGCCCCCGGATAGGCGCGTGGAACGAACTGCAGCTCGGCCAGCAGATGCCCCAGGTATTCGGAATGCACGCCCTGGCGCCCGCCGCGCTGGTGGCCGACAACCGTCGGCATCTGCAGCGTGGCGCGCGCGAGCACCGCCTCGACGCTGGCGCGCCAGGGCGCGGCCAGGCTGGCCGCCTCGGGCGCCAGCCCCTGCCGCGCACAGGCCGCGTCGACCGGATCCGATTCGAACCATTCCTGCGTGAACGGCCACAGGCGCTCGAGCGCAACCTGCATGCGCGCGTGGCTCTCGTCGGTCCCGTCGCCCAGCGCGATGACCAGCTGCGCACTGCGCTGCAGGTGGTAACGCGCCTCCTTGGACGCCTTGTTCGCGATCTCGGCGATACGCGGGTCGCTCGACGAGGCGAGCGCGAGCAGCAGCGGCTGGTGCCAGGCGTCGAACAGGAACTGGCGCATGAGGGTGTCGCCGTAATGCCCGTTTGGTTGCTCGACCAGCAGCAGGTTGCGGAACGCGGCGCCGTCGCGCAGATAGGCCAGCGCATCTTCGTCGCGGCCCTTGCCTTCCACCTCGCCGGCATAACTCAGCCAGAGCCGGGCCTGCCCCAGCAGGTCGAGCGCGACGTTGGTCAGCGCCAGGTCTTCCTCCAGCGCCGGTCCGTGCCCGCACCAGGCGCCGAGTTGCTGCGACAACACCAGCGCGTTGTCGCCCATGCGCAGCAGGTATTCGAACTTCGGGTCCACCGTTCCGGCTTTCATATGTTCTTCACGCCGTCGGGCATGGGGTAGAAGGTCGGATGCCGGTAGACCTTGCTCTGGGACGGGTCGAACAAGGCCTCCTTGTCGCCGGGGCTGCTGGCCACGATGTCGGTGGCGCGCACCACCCAGATGCTGACGCCTTCGTTGCGGCGGGTGTAGACGTCGCGCGCATGCTGGACGGCGCTTTCCGCGTCGACCGCATGCAGGCTGCCCACGTGCTTGTGCGCCAGGCCGTGCTGGCTGCGGATGAAGACTTCCCACAAGGGCCAGTCGCGGCGGTTCGTCGTGTTGTTGCTGTCGGTCATGTCAGTGGCTGGGTTGGGCGGAGACGGGGTGTGCGTGACGGTGTGCCGTCGCATTTTTGGCTTTGGCTTGGGCTTTGGCTTTAGCACTGGAACCGCGTTGGTGCTCGCACGCGTCGCGGCAGGCGGGAATCGGCGTGGGCGCCTGGTGGGGCGGTCGGGCGCTGAACGCGCCGACTGCCCTGCGGTGCTCGCGGGCAGGGCGCATCGCGCAACTCACTGCGTTCGCTTCGCTCTCTCCGTTCAGACAAGCGCGATGAGAATGATCACGAAGCGCGCTGCGCGCGCCGCCCTGCCCGCTGCGCTCCTCGGCGCCCCACAAGTCGCCCACGCCGATTCCCGCCTGCCGCGACGCTGAGCCGGTGGTGTTTGTGGCGCCGGAGTTCGAAGTCCGGCCCCCCATCGGGCGCCGCGCCAACCACTGGCCTGGCTGCGAAGGCCCGCGTACCACCGAGAACACTCGCAACACGCAGCAGGCCATTCCTCAAGCCACCTTGCGCTCGCCCCGCGTCGCCTGCTTGTCCGCATGCGCACTCAAGGCCTCGCGGAACCACGCGCCTTCGTCCCAGGCCTTGTTGCGGGCCTCCAGGCGCTGCCGGTTGCACGGCCCGAAACCCTTGACGACACGGAAGAAATCGTCCCAGTCGATGGCCCCGTAGTCGTAGTGGCCCCGTTCCTCGTTCCACTTGAGTTCCGGGTCCGGCAATTCCAGGCCGAGGAATTCGATCTGCGGCACCGTCTGGTCGATGAACTTCTGGCGCAAGGCGTCGTTGCTCAGCAGCTTGATCTTCCAGGCCATGGACTGGGCGCTGTTGACCGATTGCGCATCGGCCGGGCCGTGCATGGCGATGGACGGCCACCACCAGCGATTCAGCGCGTCCTGCGCCATCTGCTTTTGCTCCGGCGTGCCCCGCGCCAGCACCTCCATGATCTCGAAACCCTGGCGCTGGTGGAACGACTCCTCCTTGCACACCCGCACCATGGCGCGGGCGTAGGGCCCGAAGGAGCAGCGGCAGATCGGGATCTGGTTGACGATGGCCGAACCGTCGACGAGCCAGCCGATGGCGCCGATGTCGGCCCAGGTCAGCGTGGGGTAGTTGAAGATGCTCGAATACTTGGCCTTGCCCGACAACAGGTCGCGGTAGGTGTCGTCGCGCGCGACACCCAGCGTCTCGACGGCGCTGTACAGGTACAGGGCATGGCCGGCCTCGTCCTGTACCTTGGCCATCAGGATGGCCTTGCGCTTGAGCGACGGCGCGCGGCCGATCCAGTTGCCCTCGGGCAACATGCCGACGTATTCGGAATGGGCATGCTGCGAGATCTGGCGCACCAGCGTCTTGCGGTAGGCCGGCGGCATCCAGTCCTTGGGTTCGATCTTGATTCCGGCGTCGATACGCTGCTGGAAGGCCCGCTCCTGCGGGTCCATGTCCTCGAGGCTGCGAACCGCGGTGGCGCCGGTTTCGACGAGTTGTGCGTACATGCGGCTGTCTCCGGTCTGCGGATTTGACAGGGGTCAATCCGGGCAGGAAAAACGTGCATCTTAGTGATACAGATGGACTCCTACAATCGAATTGTCTGTATCACTTTGGAGCTTGCATGGCCCGCGCCGCCCCGACCGCGACCGTGGCACCCGCGCTGGCGCGGCTGCGCCGCGGGCTCGATCTGCGTGCCAACTCACTGCTGATCACGGTATTCGGCGACGCCTTTGCGCCGCGCGGGCAGTCGATCTGGCTCGGCAGCCTGATCGAACTGCTCGGCTTGTTCGGCATCTCGGCACGCCTGGTGCGCACCAGCGCCTTTCGCCTGGGCGCGGACGACTGGTTTGTCGCATCCCGGATCGGCCGGCGCAGTTATTACGGCCTGTCGGACGCCGGCGTGTTGCGGGTGCAGCATGCGGACCAGCGCATCTACGACTTCAACACCGCCCAGTGGGACGGACGCTGGACCCTGGTGCTGCTCGATCCGGGCATGCGCGCGAGCGACCGGCTGAAGCTGCAGCGCGAGTTGTTGTGGGAGAGTTTCGGCCGCCTGTCGCCGCAGGTCTTCGTCCATCCCCAGATGCATGCGCGGGTGCTGACGGAAATCATTGCGGCGGCGGGCATGACGGAGCAGGTGGCGGTGCTGCGGGCGCAGGCGCTGCCGGGTGTCGGTGACCGGCCGCTGCTGTCGATCCTGCATGCGGTGTTCGACCTGGCCAAGGTGTCGCACGCCTGGACGCAGTTCGTCGACCGGTTCTCGCCCGTGTTGCGGGACGCGGCGCAACTCGAGCCGGCGCAGGCCTTCATGGCGCGCACCCTGCTGATCCATGAATACCGGCGTGTCGTGCTGCGCGACCCGAACCTGCCCAAGGCCTTCCTGCCCCCGGGCTGGCCCGGCGAACACGCACGCGCCCTGTGCGAACAGCTGTACGGCGCCCTGCTGGGGCCGAGCGAGCGATACCTGCGTGCGGTGGTTCTCACCGACACCGGCGCCTTGCGGCCCAGCCCGCGCACGATGCGCAGGCGCGGCGCCGCACCCACCAGGCCGGATCGGGCGCCGGACGGCCGCTAGCTAGCTAGCTAGCTAGCTAGCTAGCGGTGCATGGCCGGCACCAGCCGGTCCGAGGCGGCCAGCGGCACTTCGCCGTCGAGCTCGATGGCCACCTGCGTGCACACGGCACGACAAAGGGTTGCCACCCGCTCGCTTTGCAGGCGGTAGTACATCTGGGTCCCCTCGCGCCGCTTGGCCAGCACACCGCAGCGATAGAGGGTGCTCAGGTGTTGCGACATGTTGGGTTGCGTGGTCTCGATCTCCGACAGCAGCTGCGAGACGCTTTTCTCGCTCTGGCAAACAGCACTGATGATCTTCAGGCGTATCGGCGTCGACAGGACCGCGAACAACTCGGCGACCGACTCGAATACCCGATCTTCGCTGTGCATGTCTTCCATTGGCTGCTCCCCTTCTTGTGATTCCGTCGAATTTCCATTCTATTCGCAACCACCAATATATGAAGCCCCCGCCGGATAGTCCGATCGGATCGTGCCGGCCGCCATGCCTGGCGTCCGGCACGATCGGCGCCGCGGGCTACTTGCCGCCGTCGAGCACCCACTGCGCCAGCTTGCGCGCGTCGGCCTCGCTCAGGTTCGGTTGCGCCGGCATGGGTACGGCGCCCCAGGTGCCGGAGCCGCCCTTGCGAATGCTGTCGGCCAGTCGGGCGGCCGCGTCGGCCTGGCCGGCATATTTCTTCGCCACGTCGCGGTAGGCCGGGCCGACCAGCTTCTTG
>JBFIDI010000119.1:0-12666 GCA_041581405.1 Burkholderiaceae bacterium | reverse complement strand
GCCTTCTCCGCCTTGGTCTTGTTGATGCCGACGGTGGTGAAGCCCCAGGCCCATGGCACGAGGTACTTGTTGTCCGGGTCGGCCTTGTTCAGCGTCTTGAGGATGGCCGGATCGAGGTTGGCCAGGTTCGGGATCTTGGACTTGTCCAGTGGCTGCATCAGCCCGCCTTCGATCTGCGGCTTGGCGAACACGGTACCGGGCACGACGATGTCATACCCGGAATTGCCGGCCACCAGCTTGGCATGCAAGGCCTCGTTGGTCTCGAAGGTGTCGTAGTTGACCTTGATGCCGGACTCCTTCTCGAACGCGGCAATCATGCCTTCGGGAATGTAGTCGGGCCAGTTGTAGATATTGAGGACTTTCTCCTCTTCCGGCTCGGGCGGCGGTGCCGGAGCGGCGGCCGGAGCAGCGGCCACCGGTGCCGGAGCGGGCGCCGGCGTTTCTTCCTTCTTGCCGCATGCGGCCAGCATGATGGCGGACAGCGCGAAAGCGCCAATGACCTTGTTCGAGAGTTTCATGACTCTTGCTTCTCCATTGAAAAAGTCTGCCGTGGTATGCAAAATGCGCTGCCGGGCAGCCGACAGCGCGTATCGAAGAAATTATAGAAGCGCATGCCGGCCCGTCACTGCGGGTATTCCAGCGCCGGCAAACCCTTCGCAAAGGCGTGCAACATTCATGCCAACCCCTTGGTCACGAGGTCTTTCAGCGTCAGGTCCAGGGCCTGCCGGATCAGGCCGATCATGTCGTCGATCTCGCCGGTGGTCATCACCAGGGGCGGCGCGATGATCATGCGGTCACCCACGGCACGCATGATCACACCGATGTCGAAACAATGCGTGCGGCAGATCATGCCCACGCCGGCACTTTCGTCGAACAAGGCCTTTTTGTTCTTGTCCTTGACCAGGATCAGCCCCGCCACGAAGCCGCTGGCCTCGGCCGAGGCGACCAACGGATGCTCGGCCAGCTCGGCGAACCGACGACCGAAATAGGCGCCCAGCTCGCCGCGAACCTTCTCCGGCAGTTGCTCGCGCTCCATGATCGCAATGTTTTCCAGCGCCACGGCGCATGCCACCGGATGGCCGCTGTAGGTGTACCCGTGGTTGAATTCGCCGCCCTTGTCGATCAGCACGCGGGCCACGCGGTCTCCCACCATGACGCCGCCCAGCGGCACGTAACCGCTGGTGACGGCCTTGGCAAAAGTCACCAGATCCGGCTTGTAGCCGAATTTCTCGTACGCGAACCAGTGGCCCAGCCGGCCGAACGCGCAGATCACCTCGTCGCTGATCAGCAGGATGCCGTAGCGCTCGACGATGCGCTGGATCTCGGGCCAGTAGGTGTCGGGCGGGATGATCACCCCGCCGGCTCCCTGCAGCGGCTCGGCGATGAAGGCGGCGACCTTGTCCGGGCCGACCGCGAGGATCTTCTCCTCGAGCCAGCGCGCGGCGCGCACGCCGAACTCGTCGCGGGTCTCGCCGTCCTTGCCCAGTTCGAAGAAATACGGCTGCTCGATGTGCGCTATGTTCGGGATCGGCAGGTCGCCCTGCGCATGCATGCCGCTCATCCCGCCCAGCGAGGCACCCGCCATGGTGCTGCCGTGATACGCGTTCTGGCGACTGATGATGACCTTGCGCTGGGGTTGGCCCAGCAGGTCCCAATACCGGCGCACCATGCGCACGTTGGAATCGTTGCTCTCGCTGCCACTCGATGAATAGAACACATGGTCGAAGCGGCGTTCGCCCACCCGCGGCGCCAGCGCGGCGAGCTTGGCGGCCAGCAGCGTTGCCGGCACGTTGGTGGTCTGGAAGAAGCTGTTGTAGAACGGCAGCGTCATCATCTGCGCGTGTGCCGCGTCGGCCAGTTCGCGGCGGCCGTAACCCACGTTCACACACCACAAGCCGCTCATGGCGTCGAGCATCCGGCGGCCCTCGCTGTCCCAGACATGGATGCCCTCGCCGCGCACGATCACGCGCGAACCCCGGCTCGACAAGTCCTTGAAGTCGGTGAACGGATGCAGGAAATGATCGCTGTCCAGTTGCTGGATCCTGCGGGTGTCGACGTTGCTGTTCAATTGCGGATTCCTTTCATCGCGTGGGCCCGGGTTCAGACATGCAGCAACAGGTGCTCGCGCTCCCACGGCGAGATCACCTTCATGAACTCGTCGAACTCGAGTTCCTTGATCTCGGTGTAGACCGTGATGAACTCCTTGCCCAGCACCTCGTGCAGGTCGGATTCGCGGCGCAGCCAGTCCAGCGCCTCGCCCAGGCTGCGCGGCAGCGAATACGGCGACAGATAGGCGTCGCCCTTCATCTCGGCCTTGGGCTGGATCTTGTTCTTCATGCCCAGGTAACCACATGCCAGCGTCATCGCCAGCGCCACGTAGGGGTTGGCGTCGGCGCCGATGACCCGGTTCTCGACCCGGCGGGCCTGCGGCGACGAGATCGGCGAACGGATGCCGACGGTGCGGTTGTCGTAGCCCCACTCGATGTTGATCGGCGCGGCGGTATTGCGCGACAGCCGACGGTAGCTGTTCACGTAGGGCGCCACCAGCACCATGGCCGCCGGCACGTAGCGCTGAAGGCCGCCGATGTAGTGCATGAAGGCCTGGGACGGCGTGCCGTCGGGATTGCTGAAGATGTTCTTGCCGGTCTGCTTGTCGACCAGGCTCTGGTGCACGTGCATCGAACTGCCGGGTTCGCCCTCGATCGGCTTGGCCATGAAGGTGGCGTACATGTCTTGGCGCATCGCCGCCTCGCGCACCGTGCGCTTGAAGAAGAACACCTCGTCGGCCAGGCCCAGCGGCGAGGCATGGAAGAAGTTGATCTCCATCTGCCCGGCACCGATCTCGTGGATCAGCGTGTCCACGTTGAGCTCCATCTTGTCGCAGTAGTCGTAGATCTCCTCGAACAGAGGGTCGAACTCGTTGACCGCGTCGATGCTGTAGGCCTGGCGCGAGGTCTCGGCGCGCCCGCTACGGCCGATGGGCGGGCGCAACAGCGTGTTCGGGTCGGTGTTGCGGGCCGTCAGGTAGAACTCGAGTTCGGGCGCGACGATAGGCTCCAGGCCATCGGCGGCGAACAGGTCGCACACCCGGCGCAGCACGCTGCGCGGCGCGAACGGCACCAGCTTGCCGTCGTGGTCGAAACAGTCGTGGATCACCTGCGCGGTCGG
This sequence comes from Burkholderiaceae bacterium, assembly GCA_041581405.1. GTDB lineage: Bacteria > Pseudomonadota > Gammaproteobacteria > Burkholderiales > Burkholderiaceae_C > CAISIP01. Next base: position 9,498 of record JBFIDI010000119.1, on the reverse strand, counting down.
GTCCGACGCCCAGGGCACGAGGCGGCGTGTGGACGGGTCCGGACGCAGCTGCATGTCCTTGTCGGTCGGATCGATCACGTCGTAATACGGCCCGTTCTCGGGAAACTCGCCCGTCACGCCCATGGCCACGACCGCCTGCGGCAAGCGCATGCCGCGGTCCTCGGTGAACTTGGCGCGCGGCAGGATCTTGCCCCGTGCCACGCCGGTCAGGTCGGGCACCAGGCATTCGACCTCGGTCACCCGGCGCTCGTTGAGCCACTGCTCGAGGTCGTTGAAACTCATCGGTTTTTCGTCACGCATCATGTTCTCCATGGATCTTTCTTGTTGCCGCATGTCGCCGGGTCGAGTCGCGCCTGCCGTCGCACGCGGCAGGATTCACCAAAAGCCGCAAAAATGGCGCCGTCGAGACCGCCGCTGCCGAAATCCCATTCCGGGTGCCACTGCACGGCATAGGCAAATGCCTGCGCACCCTCGACCGCAAACGCCTCCACCAGTCCGTCCGGCGCATGCCCCAGCGCCCGCAGGCCCGGCGCCAACCGGTTTACGCCCTGGCTGTGCAGGGAATTGACCTGCGCCTGCGTGCCACCGGCCCATCGGGCAAAGACCGAATCCGGCTCCAGATGCACCGCATGCCGCCGCGCATACATGACCTCCGGCGGCTGGCCCTGCGGCTCGCGGTGGTCCATCATGCCCGGGAGGTTCTGCACCTGCTGGTGCAGGGAGCCGCCCATGGCGACGTTGATCTCCTGGAAACCGCGGCACAGGCCCAGCAGCGGCACACCGGCATCGACGCAGGCGCGCACCAGCGCGAGTGTGAGCGCGTCGCGCGCCGGATCGAGCGGCAGGTCCAGGTCGGCCACCACCTCGTCGAAATGCGAGGGATGGATGTTGGACGGCGAACCGGTCAGCATGACACCGTCGACCACCGCCAGCAGTTCCGCAATGCGGGAAGGATCCGCCATCGGGAACAGCACCGGCTGTGCCTGCGCACCGAGTTTCACGGCCCGCGCGTATTTGTCGCCCACCACGACGTAGGGCATCTGCTGGCCTTGCGCCCCCAGCAGCCGGTGATCGACCGGTAGCCACACCAGGCACTGCGCCTCAACCACGATCGGATCCTGCAATTGTCATGGATGCCATTGTGCCTGCGCCAACCCCTGCCGACGGGGCCGGCGCATCGAAAAATCCCCTGCCCGGAGCCGGCCGGCCGGCCCGGCTACAGCAGGTCGCGCAGTTGCTGGTACCACATGGCCAGCGCCAGCGTGGGTGTGCGCAGCCAGGGCCCGCCGGGAAAGGCCCGGTGGCGCAGGCGCGCGAACAGATCGAACCGCTGCGCCTGCCCGGCCAGCGCCTCGGCGACCAGCCGCCCGGCCAGGCCGGTCAGGGCCACGCCGTGGCCGCTGAAACCCTGTAGGTAATACAGGTTGTCGCCCAGGCGTCCGAAATCGGGCATGCGGTTCATGCTGATGTCGACGAACCCGCCCCAGACGAATTCGATCGGGACGCTCGCCAGTTCCGGGAACGCCCGCTGCACCCGCTGGCGCATCGACGCCTCCAGGTCGCGCGGCGTCATCGTCGTGTAACTGACCCGCCCGCCGAACAGCAGCCGGTGGTCGGCGCTGCAGCGGAAATAGTCGAGCGCGAAATTGTTGTCGCAGACGGCGGCGTCGCGTGCGATCAGCTGCGCACACTTCGCCTGCGTCAGCGGCGCCGTGGCCACCATGTAGGTGCCCACCGGCATGATGCGCGGCCGGATCTCGGCCGCCACGCCGGGTCCGTATTCCGCCAGCGCACAGTTGCCTGCCAGCACCGCGAACCGGGCCTGCACCTGGCCCCGGTCGCAGACCGCGCGCAGGCGCGTGCCGCGCTCCAGGCTGCGCACGGCCGATCGCTCGAAGATGCGCACCCCCAGCTGCCGCGCCGCACGCGCCAGCCCCAGGCCATACTTGAGCGGATGCAGGTGGCCGCTGCGCCCCTCGTAGGCCGCGGCGCAATACCGGTCGCTGCCGATGAACGAACGCACCGCGTCGCCATGCGCCATCTCGCAGGCCAGGCCGTAGTCACGCTCGGTGCGCTGCATCTCCTGCTCCAGCGCACGCGCCTTGCGCGGCGAGTCCGCCACGTACAGGTAACCCAGGCGCCGGTCGCAGTCGATGCCGAACTCTGCGATGCGGCTGTCGATCAGGTCCAGCGCCTCCAGCGACATGTCCCACGCGCGCCGCGCGTCGGCCCGCCCGAGCTGCTGCTCGAACGCCTGCTGGCCGCTGGCAAAACCCACGATGGCCTGCCCGCCATTGCGACCGGACGCGCCGCTGCAGATCCGGTCCGCCTCCAGCACCACCACCTGCATGCCACCCCGCGCCAGCTCGATCGCCGCCGACAGGCCAGCAAAACCAGCCCCGACGACCAGCACGTCGGCATCGATGGACTCCTGCAACTGCGGCTCGTCGGTGCGGCTGCAGCTGGCCTCGTAATAACTGCGCTGGTTCAGCTGCGTGTCGGAGTCCAGGATCGCGGTACGCCACAGGCCCATGCTCATGACCCCGTCGGCGTGGCGGCCGCGCCCTGGCACCGGGCCACCTGGCCGCTCAGGTAAGTCCAGACGAAGGCTGCCGCGGCCTGGCTGCTGAGTTCGGCATGGTCGTAGGCCGGCGCGACCTCGACACAGTCCATGCCCACCATGTTCAGCCCGGCCAGTTCCTCCAGAAAGCTCATGACCTGCGAGCTCGTCATGCCGCCGGGCTCCGGTGTTCCGGTACCCGGCGCAAAGGCCGGATCCAGGCAATCGATGTCCAGCGTCAGGTAACACGGCCGGTCCCCCAGGCGCTCGCGGATCTGCCCGATGATGGTGGCGAGCTGGTCGCCGTCCTTGCCGCGCAGGGCCCGGGCGGTGAAGATCAGGCCGCCCTGGTCCGCCACGTATTCCCGCGCCGCGCGTTCGCCGGACGAACGCAGACCGATCTGGACCACGTGCGCTGCGCTGACCAGGCCTTCGTTGATCGCCTCCCAGGTCCAGGTGCCGTGGCCGGACGGCTCGCCGAAATGGTCTTGCCAGGTGTCGCAGTGGGCATCGAAATGCACCAGCGCCAACGGCCCGTGGCGCCGGTGGGCCGCGCGCAGCAAGGGCAGCGTCACCGAATGGTCGCCCCCCAGGAAGACGCAGTGGTGCGCCGCCATCAGCCGCCCCGCCTGCTGCTCGACCTCCGCGCGCACCTGCGCCAGCGCCGACGCATTGGGAAGCCGCAGGTCCAGCGCGTCACCGAGATGCTCCAGCGGCGAGACGCCGAAATGCGGATGGATGCCGTCGCACAACATCAGGCTGGCACGGCGGATCGCCGACGGACCGAATCGCGCCCCGGGACGGTTCGTCACCGCACCGTCGAACGGAATGCCGACCACCGCAAACGGTTGTTGCTCCAGGGCCCCGGCGGCCAGGAACCGGTTGCCATCCATTGCGTATGCGAAATCTCCAACTGCCATGGTGCTCCTTGTCGAATGTCGGGTACCGCGGCACCGGCAACAACCGGTTTGTCACGGACAATCGCATCCATTCTGCCTGTTCCCGTGCCCCGGTCGTCGTCGGCTGGCGGGCCTGGACGGCACTCCACCGAACCCACCCGAGCGGAACCTCCCGATGCGCCACCAGCCCAATCGCCTGATCGCCTATGGCTGCCTGGCGCTGAGCATGTCGCTGACCGGCAGTTATGTCGCCTTGTCCAAACCGCTGGTGGCGGCCTTGCCGGTGTTCCTGCTGGCCTGGATGCGATTCGGCATCGCCGCCATTGCCATGCTGCCCTGGTTGCGCAAGCCTGCCGACGAGGCTCCGCTGACGCCGCAGACCCGGCGCCTGCTGTTCCTGGAGTCCTTCGTCGGCAACTTCCTGTTCTCGATCTGCATGTTGTACGGCGTCAGCATGACCAGCGCGGTCTCGGCCGGCGTGATCCTGGCCGGCATTCCGGCCGTCATCGCGCTGATGAGCTGGCTGTTCCTGGGCGAACGCATCAGCCGGCGCATGTGGGCCGCGGCAGGTTGCGCGGTGCTGGGCCTGGTCGTGCTGGCGCTGGCGCGCGCCGACTTCTTCGCCGCCCGGTCCGCCGCGCACGCGCCGACGCCGCCCACGGCCTGGCTCGGCAACCTGCTGGTGTTCGGCGCCGTGGTCTGCGAAGGGGGGTATGCGGTGATCGGCAAGAAACTCACCGGCACGCTGGGCCCCAAGCGTATCTCCTCGCTGATCAACCTGTGGGGTTTCGTGCTGATGACACCGTTCGGGCTGGCCATGGCACTGCAGTTCGAGTTTGCCGCCGTCGGCCCCGGCATCTGGGTGCTGCTGGTGTTCTACGCACTGGCGGCCAGCATGGGCACGGTGTGGTTGTGGATGACCGGCACACGCCACCTGCCCGCGGCCCAGGGCGGCATCTTCACCGTGATGCTGCCGATCTCGGCGGCGCTGGTCGGCGTGCTGGCACTGGGCGAGACCATGACCGGACTGCAACTGCTGGCCTTTGCGATCGCGTTGTTCGGGGTCTTCCTGACCTGGAACCATCGCTGACGGACCACTCCCCGGCTCCGGCGCACCCGGCCGACGGACACCGACGGCCAGGCCCTAGAAGCGGTCGATGCGGTAGGCGGACAGGTCGATGCCGGGCGCCCGGTCCTGCATCAGCTCGCTCATCACCCGTGCGGTGACCCCGCTCAGGGTCAGGCCCAGGTGTTGGTGGCCGAACGCAAAAAAAACCCCGCGATGCCGCGGCGCCGCCCCCATCACCGGCAGGTGATCGGGCAAGGACGGACGAAACCCCATCCAGCGACTGGCGGCCCCGGTGTCGATGCCCGGCAGCAGCGCCTGCATCTGCCGGCGCAACAGCGCATACCGCCGCGGGTCTGGCGGCAAATGCAGGCCGCCGAACTCCACCGTGCCGGTCATGCGCAGGCCGACCGACATCGGCGTCATGATGACGCTGCGTTCGGTCGATGCGATCGGTCGGCGCATCGCGATCGCTCCGGCGCCGTGTTCCCCGGCGCCGGGCCAGGGTACGGTGATATGGTAGCCGCGCTCGGTGTCCAGCGGCACCCGGTAACCCAGGCTGCGCGCCAGCGGCCGCGACCACGCGCCGGCACAGACCAGCACCTGGCGCGCATGCAGGGCCGGACCATGCGCCTGCGTCAGCCGCACCGGGCCCTTGCCCTCCTGGTACAGCTCGAGCACCCGGGCGCGCTGCACCCGGCCAGAGCGGCGTTGCAAGGCCGCGACCAGCCCGGTGCAGACCGCATACGGGTCGGACACATGGCCGGTATCGGGGAAACACAGGCCGCCGGACACGTCGGCGCTGAGCGCCGGGGCCTCGGCATGGACCGCCTGCGCCGACACCGGCTCGCTGCGAATGCCGTGTGCGGCGACTTCCGCGGCCTGCCGGCGGGCCGCCCGCGCGCCGGCGTCGCTCTCCCAGACGCGCAGGTATCCGTCGAGCGACAGCAACGGCGCAAGGTCGCAGGTCTGCAACAGATCGCGCAGGTCATCGCGCGACGTGCGCTGCAAGGCCATCAGCGCAGCCACGCCGCGCGCCAGCACGCCGGGCCGGGCGGCCAGCACGAAGCGGGACAACCAGGGCAGGATCGGCAGCAGGTAGGCCAGGCGCAGCACGAGCGGGCTGTCGGCCGCCAGCAGGTAGCGCCAGCTGTCGCGGATGACGCGGGGATTGGCCAGCGGTATCAGTTGTTCGGTGGCCACATGGCCGGCGTTGCCGAAACTCGCGCCGAGTCCGGGCGCTTGCATGTCGAGCAGCAGGACCTCGCGCCCGGCCAGTGCCAGTCGCGCGGCACAGGCCGCACCCACCAGGCCGGCGCCGACCACGATGACCTCGCTGTCGATACGCATCGTCATGATTCCGTATGCGCGCGCCTGTGGTTCCGGGCCGGTTCGACGCGGCCGCGCCTCACAGGCTCGGAAACTCCGGCCGGGTCGCCAGCGACTGCGCGATCTGGCGTTCGGCATGGGCGAGTTCCTCGCCCGTCAGTTGCAGCCGCGGCGCGCGTACGACGGCGCTGCCCATGTCGACCTTCGATTGCACCAGCTTGATCAGCTGCACGAACTTGGGCACGACGTCCATGCGCAACAAGGGCAGGAACCAGTGGTACAGCGGCGTGGCTTGCGCGATGCGGCCGGCGCGCGCCAGCTCGAACAACACGACCGACTCGCGCGGAAACGCATTGACCAGGCCGGCAACCCAGCCGGTGGCACCGGCGGCCACGCCCTCGACGATCAGGTCGTCGACACCCATGAGAATGTGCAGCCGCTCGCCCATCAACGCGCGGATCGCGGCGATGCGGCGCACGTCGGCACTGGATTCCTTGACCGCGACGAAGTTCGCATGCTCCTGCGCCAGTTCCTGCATGTGCAGGGCCGTGAAGTCGGTCTTGTAGGCCACCGGGTTGTTGTACAGCATGCACGGCAGGTCGGTGGCGGCGATCACCGCAGCCACATGCGCCTTCATCTCGCGCCAGTCGGTGGAATAGACATAGGGCGGCAACACCATCAGTCCGGAGCATCCCAGCGCATGCGCCAGGTGTGCGAAACGCACGGCATCGGCGGTCGACAGCGCGGCCACGCCCGGCACCACCGCGCCACGGCCGTCGACGGCCGCGATGACGGTCTGCAATACCTCCCGCTTCTCGTCCAGGCTCAGGGTCGCGGTCTCGCCCAGCGAGCCCAGCGGCACGATGCCGGTGCACCCGGCCTGCATCATCTGCCCGACATGGCGGCCCAGGAAGTCGTGGTCGACGCTGCCGTCGGGTTTGAACGGGGTGGTGATCGCAGGCAGGACACCGTGCCAGAACGTGGTCATTGTCGAATCCTCGGTTGGTTTGACATGGGAGGGAGGCACCACCGGCGCTGCCGGGTCACGCGGACGCGACGCCCCACGCATAGGGGTCGGCCGGGTCGATCAGCAGCGTGGTCTCGGCGCACACATGGGCCCGGCCGGCGATGGTTGGCAAGACACGTTCGCCATCGAGCCGATAACGGGCCTCGAACACGCTGCCCAGCACGCTTTCCTGGCGCCAGGCAGTGCCGGGCGCGAGACGGCCGTCGGCGGCCAGGCAGGCCAGCTTGGCGCTGGTGCCGGTACCGCAGGGGGAGCGATCGTAGGCGCGCCCGGGACACAACACGAAGTTGCGGCCATGGTTGGCCGGATCATGGGGCGCGGACATGAGCTCGACGTGATCGATCACGGCGCCGTCGTCGCCGGTGACACCGGCGGCCTCCAGCGCCTGGCGGATCGCCCATGCGCGCTCGGTCAGGCGGTCGACCCGCGCGAGCGAGATGTCGATGCCCCCGGCATCACACAGGAAGAACCAGTTGCCTCCCCAGGCCACGTCGCCGCGCACCAGACCGATGCCCGGCACCTGCAGGGACACACCATGCTGGTGCCGATAGGCCGCGACGTTGTCGATCTCGACCACGCCCTGGCCGCGCAGATGCACCGCCACCGTGCCCACCGGCGTGTCCAGCGCATAACGCCCGGGCGACACCCGGCCCAGGAACTCGAGTGTCGCCATCACGCCGATGGTGCCGTGGCCACACATGCCGAGGTAACCCACGTTGTTGAAGAACACCACCGAGGCCAGGGAGCCGGGTTCGCGCGGGGGCAACAACACGGCGCCGACGACGACGTCGCTGCCGCGCGGCTCGCCCACGGTGGCCGCGCGGTAACGGTCGTGCCGCGAGCGCAACTGCCGCACGACCTGCGGCAACGGCAGCCCATCCGTCCCGGGAAAACCCGACAACACCAGCCGCGTGGGCTCGCCGCCGGTATGCGAATCGATGCAGACGATTTTTTCCATCGGCAGATTGTCCGGCTGCGCCGGCCGCCCGGCTAGAGGCACATCGACGCGTGCCATGCCGATTTCGGCACAATCGCGACATGCAGCTCAGCGCCGCCTGCTTCGCCTTGTTCGACCAGTTGCCCGACGTGGTGTTCTTCTGCAAGGACACCGGGGGACGCTACACGCACGGCAATCGCACGTTGCTCGAGCGCCTGGGGCTGGAGCGGCTCGATCAGCTGCTGGGCAGGACGGCCGGCGAGGTGTTCCCCGAGCCGCTGGGCGGCAACTATGCGCAACAGGACGAGCGCGTGCTGCGCACCGGGCACAGCGTGGTCAACGAACTCGAGCGCCATCTGTTTCCCAACCACCAGGCGGGCTGGTGCCTGACGGTCAAGCACGCATTGACCGAGGACGGCCGCATCCTGGGTGTGGCCGGCATATCGCGCGACCTCAAGAGCCCGTCCACGCAGCACCCGGTCTATCAACGGCTCGCCAGCAGCCTGCAACATGCCCGCGAACACTGCACCGACCCGATCACCGTGCAACAGCTGGCGCGACATGCCGGCTTGTCGGTGGCACAACTCGAGCGCCACATGACGGCCCTGCTGCAACTCGCGCCGAGCCGGTGGTTGTTGTCGCTTCGGCTGGAGGTGGCGATGCGGCAACTCGAGGCGGAGGGACCGATCGCCCATGTTGCCGCCGACTGCGGCTTCGCCGATCACAGCGCGTTCACCCGCGCGTTCCGGCGCCACGTCGGACTCTCGCCGAGTGCGTACCGGCGGCTGCGCCCTGCCCCCGACGGGACCGGGCGCGCGAAACGCTCCTAGGACAACGCGCCCGCGTGCACCACGACGCCGTCCTCGTCGGCGTACAACCAGTCACCCGGCCGGACCCATACACCCTGGATCAGCACCGCCACGTCGCGTTCTCCTTGATCCTGCTTGCGTGGTGGCATCGGCATCGGCGCCAGCGCCAGGATGCCGATGGGCAGTGGCGCCAGTTCGGCCACGTCGCGCACGCAGCCGTTGATCAGCAAGCCGGCCCAGCCGTTGCGCGCCGCGGCCGCTCCGAGGTTGCCGCCCAGCAGTGCGCGACGCAGCGAGGCCCCGCCGTCGACCACCAGCACCTGCCCCTGTCCCGGGCCGTCCACCGCCGCCTTGACCAGCGTGTTGTCCTCGAAGCAGCGCACCGTGCTGACCGGGCCGGAGAAACGCGCAGCGCCGCCGAACGCGCGAAAAACCGGTGGCAACACACGAAAGGCGCCACTGGCATCGGCCTTGTGCGCATCGCACAGATCACAGACGGGGATGGGCTGGGACATCGTCGGGGTTCCTTCCTGAAGAGACAAATCGTCAACGCTTGCGGCATGTTAACGCGGCAAGCTGCAGCAACGCGCGAAGCACCACGCAAGCCGATGCGGCTGCGCGGTGCGGGCAGCGCGCGTGCGCACGCATCCGGGCGTCGCAACTCATGGTGTCGATGCAGCACTTTTCTCGAGTGAAAACCGGCGTTTCCCGACACATAAAAAAACAACACGCCAGAGTGAAAAAGATGCGTTTTCGCTTGGAAACCGGTTTTTTCTCCAGTAGCATCCGCAGTGCCGGAGAAGAAGCAGTTCTTCACTGGTGATTAATCAACTTCCAGAAGGACAATCAATCATGGCAACTGCCAAAAAAG
>JBFIDI010000118.1:0-12730 GCA_041581405.1 Burkholderiaceae bacterium | reverse complement strand
TCGATCTGGCGCAACCCGTCGAGACCGAGATCGCCCCCGACACGGTGATCGAACTCGCGCAGCCCGACGGCAGTACCTTGCGTCTGCGCAAGTTACATGCCGGTTACGACCCGACCGATCGTCTGTCGGCGATGAACCATGTGCAGACCCACCAGGCCAAAGGCGAAGTGGTCACCGGGCTGCTGTATGTCGATCGGGAGGCCAGTGACCTGCATGCGGCGTTACATACCAGCGCGGCGCCGCTCAACAGTCTGGGCGCGGACCGCCTGTGTCCGGGCGCGGACGCACTGGCCCGGTTGAACAAGTCGCTGCGCTAGCGGCACCGGCGGCGCGGGTGGCCGGCACGGCCCGCCTGTACGTCGAATCCAGCCGGATCGCGTGTCAGCGCTGGCGCAGGGCCCGCGCACGGGCTTGCGCCTGTGCGATGGCTTCGCGCTTGCGTTCGACCGGCGCCGCCGGCCGGTCGGGTGCCGATTCGGGTCCGGCGGGCGCTGCGTCACCGGGCTGCCGGTCGTCGCGCTGGACCTGCCCGCGTTCACGCCGGGCGCGGGCCTCGTAACGGGTACGGGCCTGGGCGGCCAGGGCATCGGACCACGCGTCCCATCCCGTGGCCTCGCCACTGGTGTTCTCGAGCACGATGCAGTCCACGGGACACACCGGAATGCACAATTCGCAACCCGTGCAATACGGCTCGATCACGGTATGCATGCGCTTGTTGCCCCCGACGATGGCGTCCGTGGGGCATGCCTTGATGCACAAGGTGCAGCCGATGCACCAGTCTTCGTCGATGTACGCCACGGCGCGGGCGCTTTCGTGGCCGTTGTCCGGGTTCAGCGGTGCAGGCGGCTGCCCGGTGATCGCGGACAGCCGGGCAATTCCCTGCGCACCACCGGGTGGGCACTGGTTGATCGGCACCTGATCGCGCGCGATGGCGTTCGCGTACGCCTCGCAGTCCGGATAACCGCAGCGCGTGCATTGGGTCTGGGGCAGGGCCGCCAGGATCCGCTCGGCCAGGCTTGGCATATCGCCGCGTTATTCGGTGCCCGGTTTCACCTTGCGTTTGGCCGCGGGCTTGCTGGCTGCAGCGGGCGCCGCCGCACGGGCCGCACGCGCAGGGCGGGCACGGCCGGTACCGGAGCCCGTCGCGGCGTCAGGCGTTGCGACCGCGGTTGCGGCTGACGAATGCGCCGCCTGGTGCTCCAGGATGAACGCCTTGACCTCCGGATACACCTTTTCGCGCCAGCGGCGGCCCGAGAAGATCCCGTAGTGTCCCGCGCCCTTGACCTCCAGGTGTTTCTGATGGGTCTTGGGTACGCCGCTGCAGATTTCGTGCACGGCTTCGGTCTGGCCCGAGCCGGAGATGTCGTCGAGTTCGCCTTCGATCGAGAACAGCCCGGTATTGCGGATGTCCTGCGGGCGAACCCGCTCGAGCTTGCCCTGCGGCGACTTCACGTCCCAGGTTCCGTTGGGCAGGCTGAACTCCTGGAACACGACCTTGATCGTTTCGAGGTAGTAGTCGGCATCCATGTCCAGCACCGCGTTGTATTCGTCGTAGAACTTGCGGTGTGCTTCGGTGCCGGCGTCGTCGCCCTTGATCAGGTCCTGGAAATAGTCGTAGTGGCTGCGGGCATGGTTGTCCGGGTTCATCGCGAGGAAACCCGAGTGCTGCAGGAAGCCGGGATAGACGCGCCGTCCCGCACCCGGGAAGCTGCTGGGCACCCGGTAGATGACATTGCTCTCGAACCAGCTGTGGCTCTTGTTCATCGCCAGGTCGTTGACCGACGTCGGCGACTTGCGGGCGTCGATCGGCCCGCCCATCATCGTCATGCTCAACGGCGTCTTTTCGCCACGCGTCGCCATCAGCGACACGGCAGCCAGCACCGGTACCGTCGGCTGGCAGACACTCATCACATGGCAGTTGCCGTAGATGCCCTGCACGTGGCGGATGAAATCCTGCACGTAGTTGACATAGTCGTCGAGATGGAATTCGCCTTCGGACAGCGGCACGTTGCGCGCGTTCTTCCAGTCGGTGATGTAGACCTTGTGGTCTCGCAGCATGGTGCGCACCGTGTCGCGCAACAGGGTCGAATGGTGGCCCGACAAGGGTGCGACGATCAGCACCGCCGGCTGTCCCTTGAGCGAGTCCAGCGTGGCCAGGTCGTCGCTGAAACGCTTGAAACGGCGCAATTCGCAGAACGGACGCGCCACCTCGATACGCTCGTCGATGGCAACCGCGACCCCGTCGACGTCGACGGTGCGAATGCCGAACTCCGGCTTTTCGTAGTCGCGCAACAGGCGGTGCATCAGGTCGAAACCGGCCGACATGCGCTGGGAGAAGGGCGCCTGCCCGAACGTGGACAGCGGGTTGGAATACACCTTGGACGCGACCTTCGCCAAATCGGAGAACGGCTCCATCAGGGCGCGTTGCGCTTCGTACATTTGGTACAGCATTGTCTCTGGATCCTTTTTCCGGTATGTTGCAGTGCAATATACCAGCACTGCGCATGCGATTATGGAGTCACCGCCCCATAACGGGGATGCGGGAGCGGCGGCCATACGAGGCGATGCTCTAAACTCGCCATTCGTGGACTACGCCAATTCCAGCGCATGAGTGTTCAGACAACCGTTGTGTTTGCAGACCTGACGGGCAGCACCGGGGTCTACGAGACCATTGGGAGCGCGCGCGGGTCACGGGTTGTCACGCAACTGACGCAATGGATCTCCGGCATCTGCGTCGCACACCAGGGTCGGGTCATCAAGACCCTGGGCGACGGTGTGCTGGCGGTCTTTCCGCACGCACCCGATGCGATCGACGCGGTGGTCGAAATGCAGCGTGATCATCAAAAACGATTGGCGCAATCCACGGCCGGTACCCGGCTGCCGATCCGCATCGGCGTGGCGCGCGGCGAAGTCGAGTTCATCGACGAGGATTGTTACGGTGATGCGGTCAACGTCGCGTCCCGGCTGAGCGACCTGTCCGGTCCGCATCAGATCTGGGCCAACCAGCAATCGCTGCACGATTCGGTCGAGGCCGACAGCGTCCGCTTTCGCCCTCTCGGGCCCATCACGATCCGGGGCAGGGCGGAAGCCTGCCAGGCGTTTCAGGTCGAATGGCGCGAAAACCTCAGCAGCGAGTTGATGACCATGCAGGCCAGCATCGACTCCCAGCAGGACCAGCTGGACAAGGTCGTGCTCGGCGGGGAAATCGAACTGACCTGGCTGGAACAGCACAAGAAGTTCCGCTCGTCGCAATTGCCCATCCATATCGGACGCATTTCCCAGGCCGAGTTCACCGTCAACGATCCGAGGGTGTCCCGTGCCCATGCCCGCATCGACTGGCGCAACGGCAGCATTTTGCTGGTCGACGTCAGCACCTATGGAAGCTGGGTCCGGTTCTTCGGCGGTGGCTCGGATCTGTTGCTGCGGCGCGAGGAGTGCGTGCTGCACGGAACCGGGGAAATCGCGCTGGGCGCCTCGTTTTCCGATCCGACCGTACCCACGGTCAAGTTCTCGATTTCCTGATGGCTGCTAACGACACATGTCCTACGTCGGCATGTGACTTAACATAATATACATCGTATCAACTATAGATCAGCCGTCACCATTTACCCCTGGGCTGCCTGGCGCGTACAAATGCGGCAATGATCTCGGCCGAATCGGCCCGGTTCGCACGTTGGGCAAAGTCGATCGCCGTCAGATCCTGCTGGTTCTTCAGCAAGGGATCGGCGCCGCTTTCCAGCAACAACTTGACCGCCGTCGGTGTTCCGTAGTGTGCCGCCATCATCAGCGGCGTCGTGCCGTTGGGCGACGCGGCGTCGATATACGCGTTGTTGTCGAGCAGGAAACGCATCACCGCAAGATGGCCACGCGTGGCGGCGTAATGCAACGGCGCCCAGCCCGGCTTGTTCACGTCGGCGCCCCGTTCGACCAGTTGCCGCGCCATTTCCAGTTGCCCGCCCAGCGAGGCCAGCATCAACGGGCTTTCGTCGACCTTGTTTCGCGGTTCGACGTCGAGCTTGTCCCATTGCAGCAGGGCCGCAACGGCTTTCGCCGAGTTGTCGCGGGCGGCCAGATGCAGTGCGTGTTCGCCCTTGGGATCCCGCACGTTGGCGTCGAACCCCTGACGGATCAATGCACGGATGGCATCTCCGTCGTCGTTGCGCACTGCGACGAAAAAATCTTCGTACGAACCTGCTTTTGCGATTGAAAATACAATTAAAACAATTAGATAAACAACATACTTCATGTTGATTCCATAGAATCTGGATGAAGTATTTCGATCAAATGCAACTATATTCATGCCAACACTCCGGAAAACAGGCGGTCGAAATTGGCGTTGGTACAGCGCCCGACTTCCTCGGCGCTGCAGTTCCTGATCTGTGCGATCTGCTCCGCAACATGCCGTACCAGCGACGGATCATTGGTCTTGCCACGGTACGGCACGGGAGCCAGATACGGACTGTCGGTCTCGATCAGCAGGCGGTCCATCGGCACGAACGCGGCGACGTCACGCAGATCCTGCGCGTTCTTGAAGGTCACGATGCCGGAGAACGAGATATAGAAACCCAGGTCCAGCGCCGCCCGCGCAACGTCCATGGTCTCGGTGAAACAGTGAAAGACGCCCCGCGCGACCGGCCCGGGACCGCCCTGCCCCTGCTCGCGCAGGATCGCCAGCGTGTCCTGGGAAGCACTGCGCGTATGGATCACCAGAGGGAGGTCCAGCGCCCGCGCCGCCTGGATATGGACCTGATAACGATCCCGCTGCCATTGCATGTCGGCCACCGTGCGACCGTTCAGCCGGTAGTAGTCGAGCCCGGTCTCGCCGATCCCGACCACGCGGTCGAGCCTTCCCCGCGTCAACAAGTCGTCCAGGCTCGGTTCGGTGACACCCTCGTTGTCCGGATGCACACCCACGGTGGCCCAGAAGTTGTCGTATTCGGTCGCCAGGGCATGCACCTGCGCGAACTCCTCCAGCGTGGTGCAGATACACAGGGCGCGTCGAACATCCGCGTCGGCCATCGCGCGGCGGATCCGCGGCAGGTCCTGCGCCAGTTCGGGAAAACTCAGGTGGCAGTGGGAGTCGGTGAACATGCGATGCGCTCGAATCGGGTCAGGCCTGGTGCCGCCGGCACTGGCGGAGACGGCCGCCCGGTCGACGTCAAATCGTCTGGGTCGGCCGGTCGGAACCGAGCGCCGCACCCAGTATCTCCTCGATCTTGATCTTGAGGAGCCTGGACTTTTCGTCCTTGGGAAACTGGATGCCCACGCCCTGGGTACGGCTGCCAGCGGCCTTGGCCGGAGTGACCCAGGCCACCTTGCCCGCCACCGGATACCGCTGCGGGTCATCCGGCAGGGACAACAACACGTAGATATCGTCGCCCAGTTTGTATTCCCGAGCGGTCGGAATGAATATTCCACCTTCGGCGAACAAGGGGATATAGGCCGCGTAAAGCGCCGCTTTTTCCTTGATGGCCAGTTGGATGACGCTGGGACGGGGAGAGGTGGACGAGGTGCTCATGGGCAAAGGATCAATGCTGGGAGTTTAGGGCGTTTTTCGCCTGGCTCAGCAGCGCCTCCTGCATCAGGCCTGGATTGAACGGATGTTCGACCGTGCGTGTCGCCCGCGCCAGGGCCTTGCCCCACGCGCTCAAGGCCGCAAACGATGCCGGCCCGGGAAGATCCTGCTCCCGGAAAAACCGGGGCGGTGCACCGCAGTGACGCAATTGCATGTCGTGACAGATCTTGTGCAAGGTCAGCACGATCTCGGCGGGCGACCAGCCCTGCATGACGGCGGCCTCGCCCCGTTGCACGGCCTTCGGCAGCGCCGACCATCGGCTGGCATCCATGCCACTGGCGCCGAGCGCCAGTGCGTCTTCGGGGCGGCCACCGGCGGCCCGCAGCCAGACGGCGGCCGCATCCGCATCCATGCCCTGCTCCGCCAGCCACGGCGCCAGTTCCTGCTCCTGGGGCCATGCCATCGCGTGCATCAGGCAGCGGCTGCGGATGGTCGGCAGCAGTTGCTGCGCCGCTTCGCTGGCCAGGACGAACTTCACGTCGCCGGCCGGTTCCTCCAGGGTCTTGAGCAGGGCATTGGCGGTGACCGCATTCATGCGCTCGGCCGGAAACACCAGCACCACCTTGCCTCGCCCCCAGGCACTGGTGCGTTGCGAGAACTCGATCGCGTCGCGCATGGCGTCGACCCGTATCTCGCGGCTGGGCTTGCGCTTCTTGTCGTCCAGTTCGGCCTGGGCCTTCTCGGCCAGTGGCCATTGCCGCTGCTGCATCACGGTTTCGGGCATCAATACGCACAGATCGGCATGGGTACGCACGTCGATCGCATGGCAGCTCTCGCATTCGCCGCAGGCGCCGGTGGGCCCGGGCCGTTCGCACAACCATGCGCGCGCCAGGTCCAGCGCCAGCGTGTATTGGCCCAGCCCGGACGGCCCCTGCAACAGCCAGGCATGCCCCCGCTGGGCCAGCAGCTGGCTCAGCTGGCGGGTCAACCACGGCGCGGACAAGGGCCGGGTCACTGGCAAGCCTCGATGCTGCGCGCTGCAGGGCGATTCGCGTTGGGAGCGGCCCTGCGGATCATCAGGATCCCCTCCGCGCTGTGCGCTGCGGGGCAATTCGCCTTGGGAGCGGCCCTTCGGCTCATCACGATCCCCTCCGCGCTGCGCGCTGCGGGGCGATTCGCCTTGGGAGCGGCCCTGCGGCTCATGCCAACCACCCCCGCGAACGCACGGCGGTGACGACCGCTTGCCAGACGGCATCGCGCCCGGCGGCCGCATCGATACGCACGAACCGCTCCGGGGCGGTGCGGGCGCGCTCCGCATATGCGTCGCGCACCCGGACGAAGAAATCCTCGCCGCGTGCCTCGAAGCGGTCGGGCGCGCGCGCCTGTGCCAGCCGTTGCGCCGCCTGGGCCGGCGGCAGGTCGAACCACAAAGTCATGTCCGGCTGCAACAACGCGCCATCGCCGGCCCGGGTGTCGTGTTGCACCCAGCGCTCGAGCTGTTGCAGCACGGCCGCGGACAGCCCCTGGCCGCCGCCCTGGTAGGCGAAACTCGAATCGGTGAAGCGGTCGCTGATCACGACGTCGCCCCGTTGCAGACCAGGCACGATCACCCGCACCACGTGATCGCGCCGTGCCGCGAACACCAGCATCGCCTCGGTCAGGCCGTCCATGGGCTGGCGGAGCACCAAGTCGCGCAGTTGCTCCGCCAGCGGCGTGCCTCCCGGCTCGCGCGTCACGGTGACACGACGCCCGGCGCTGCGCAACCGCTCGGCCAGCGCCTCGATGTGGCTGGACTTGCCGGCCCCGTCGATCCCCTCGAAACTGATGAAAACGCCCTGTTCCTGCACGGTCATGGGCTCATCGCTTGCGCTGGTACCGATTGACCGCGCGGTTGTGTTCGTCCAGGCTGTTGCTGAAGGCACTGCTGCCGTCCCCGCGGGCCACGAAATACAAGGCCTTGGTCGAGGCCGGCGCCACGGCCGCCAGCAGGGATTCGCGCCCCGGCATCGCGATCGGCGTCGGTGGCAAGCCGGCGCGGGTATAGGTGTTCCATGGCGTGTCGGTCTGCAGGTCCTTCTTGCGCAGGTTGCCGTCGAACAGCTCGCCCATGCCGTAGATGACCGTCGGATCCGTCTGCAGCATCATGCCCAGGCGCAGCCGGTTGTTGAAGACCCCGGCGATCAGGGCCCGGTCGGCATGGATACCGGTCTCCTTCTCGATGATGCTGGCCAGGATCAGGGCCTCCTGCGGCGTGCGCAGCGGGCTGTCGGGCGCGCGGTTTTCCCAGGCGGCCTGCAGATGGCGATCCATGGTGCGCAGGGCCAATGCCAGCAACTTCAGGTCGCTCGATCCCTTGGCGTAGCTGTAGGTGTCCGGAAAGAACCGCCCTTCCGGGTGCTGGCCCATGCGTCCGAGCGCTTCCATGATGTCGGCGTCGCTGAGTCCCGCGGTGTCCTGGCGCAGGTCCGGCGCCTTGGCCAGTGCCGTGCGCAACTGCCGGAACGTCCAGCCCTCCACCAGCGTCAGCGAACGCAGCGACTCCTCGCCACGGACCAGCTTGCGCAACAGGCTGCGCGCCGTGGTGCCGCGCTCGATCTCGTAGCTCCCGGCCCGGATCTGGCGCGCGTCGCCCGACAGCCGGAACCACAGGTGCAGCAGGAACGGCGACACATCGATGCCCGACCGCGCCACCACGTCGGCCACGCCGCGTGCACTCGTGCGCGGGTCGATCGACACATCGACCGAGTCGCCGGTCATCTTCAGCGGTTGCTCCAGCCACCAGAAGGCCGCGCCGGCCAGGCCGGACGCAAGCAACACGAGTATCAGGAGAAAGCGTCGCACAGGCCTGTTCAGTCACGAGTCATTGATCGACGATGATAATTGAGCCCATGCAAATACCACTGAACGGGGTCACCCCGCTGTCCCATCTGGGCGTGATCCGCGCCGAAGGCCCGGACGCTGCCTCATTTCTGCATGGCCAGCTGACGCAGGACTTCGCGCTGCTGGGGCCGTCCGAGGCGCGCCTGGCGGCATTCTGCACCGCCAAGGGCCGGATCCAGGCCAGTTTCATCGGTTTCAAGCGCAAGCCGGACGAGATCCTGTTGCTGTGCAGCCGCGACCTGCTCGCGCCCGCGCTCAAGCGCCTGTCGATGTTCGTGCTGCGTGCCAAGGCACGCCTGAGCGACGCCAGCGACGACTTCCAGGTGCTGGGTATCGCCGGCTCGGCACTGGATGCCCTGGCGCCGGCACCCGCGAAACCCTGGTCCCGGCAGGAGGTCGGCGACGCCAGCGTGGTGCATCTGTATCCGGCGGACGGCCAGGCACGGGCGCTGTGGGTCGCGCCAACCGGCGTGGCACCGCCCACCGGCACGCCGTTGGCGCTGGAGTCGTGGATGCTGGGCGAGGTGCGCGCCGGCATCGCCACCGTCGGCGCCGCGGTCGTCGAGGCCTTCGTGCCGCAGATGCTCAACTATGAATCGGTCGGCGGCGTCAACTTCAAGAAGGGTTGTTATCCGGGCCAGGAAGTCGTTGCCCGCAGCCAGTTTCGCGGCGTGCTCAAGCGCCGCGCGATGCTGGCGCACTGCGCGGCGGAGATGAGCCCGGGCCAGGACATCTTCACGCCGGACGACGCCGAGCAGCCCTGCGCCACCGTGGTGCAGGCGGCACCGTGTCCCGACGGCGGCTGGGACGCCATCGTGTCCGGCCAGGTTGCGGCCATGCAGCAGGCGGCGACGCTGCACCTGGGATCGGCCCAGGGCCCGGCGCTGCAGGTGCGTGCCATGCCCTACCCCTTGCTCGACGACGTCTGAGATCCGCGCCTTCGGGCACGGACGGGCGCTTCAGACAAGGCCGATACGCCGCGCCATGTCGATATGGGGCACGCCGGCCTCGTCGTAGGGCTCGCCGATCGGGCTGAAGCCCAGGCGGGTATAAAAACCCTCGGCGCTGCACTGCGACCGCAGCACCACCCGGGTGTCGCCCCGCTCGGCCGCCAGCTGCATCAGGGCCTGCATCACGATGCGTCCGAATCCGGTCGAACGCATGGTCCGGCTGACCGCCACGCGCGAGATACGGGCCAGTTCGGGCCCCTCCAGCACCAGGCGCGCGGTGGCCATCGGCTGGCCCATGTGGTTGCGCACCAGGACATGGACGGCCCCTTCATCGTCGGCATCGGCATCCATGGCATGGCCGATGCCCAGTTCCTCGATGAACACCTCGCGCCGCACGGCCGATGCCTGTTCGCCGAGATCGGCCCAGCTGCCCACGCGGATCTCGATCGGCGAGGCCCCGGCCTCGTAGGACTGCAGCATCTCGCGCAACGCGTCGGGCACCGGCCTGGACGTCTGCGTCGCCGGATCCGCGAACACGTAGACCAGTTCTCCGGAAACCAGCAGGCGGTCGTCCCGGAAGATGCCGGCATGAAACAGCATCGACGAATTGCCGATGCGACCACACTGGATGCCGACATCGAGCAGGTCGTCGAGCCGGGCCGAGCCGTGGTATTCGAGCGTCGACTTCTTGACGTACAGGTCGCCACCCAGCTGGGACGGGATCGACTCGTAGGGGATCGCCATCGCGCGCCAGTATTCGGTGAACGCGGTGTCGATGTAGGTCAGGTAATGCGGGTTGAAGACGATGCGCTGCAGATCGACCTCGGCCCAGCGCACCCGCAGCCGGTGGATCAGTCGGAATCGGTTTCGGGCCAGTTCGGTCATCGCGGTCGTATGGCTGCCGCGGCGCCCGGGCGCCTGCTGCGCAGTCGTGTTCTTGCTACAGTGACAGCCTGATCCTACACCGGGAACCATCATGGCCTTCATCAATTACGTGACCCAGATCCAGTTCGAAGCCGGCGCGCTGAAGCTGCTGCCGCAGGAGTGCGAACGCATCGGCATCCGCCGCCCGCTGATCGTGACCGACGCCGGCATCAAGGCCGCCGGCCTCGTGCAGGCGGCGCTGGACGCCTTGCCGGGCATGGAGGTGGCCGTCTACGACCGGACACCGTCGAACCCGACCGAGGCGGCGGTGCGCGAGGCCACCAACGTGTTCCACGACCAGGCCTGCGACGGCCTGATCGCGCTCGGCGGCGGATCGGCGATCGACTGCGCCAAGGGCGTGGCCATCGCCGCCCGCCACGAAGGCCCGCTCAAGACCTACGCCACCATCGAGGGCGGGTCGCCGCGCATCACCGAACGTTGCCTGCCCGTGATCGCCGTTCCGACCACCAGCGGCACCGGCAGCGAAGTCGCGCGCGGCGCCATCCTGATCCTCGACGACGGCCGCAAGCTCGGCTTCCATTCCTGGCACCTGGTGCCCCGCGCGGCCATCTGCGACCCCGACCTGACGCTGGGCCTGCCGGCGCGCTTGACGGCGGCCACCGGCATGGACGCGGTGGCGCATTGCATGGAGACCTTCATGGCACCCGCGTTCAACCCGCCCGCGGACGGCATCGCACTCGACGGCCTGGAACGGGCCTGGAAACACATCGAGCGCGCCACCCGCGACGGCAGCGACCGCGAGGCCCGTCTCAACATGATGAGTGCGTCGATGCAAGGCGCGATGGCGTTCCAGAAAGGCCTGGGCTGCGTGCATTCGCTCAGCCACAGCCTGGGCGGCATCGACCCGCG
Organism: Burkholderiaceae bacterium; assembly: GCA_041581405.1. Lineage (GTDB taxonomy): Bacteria > Pseudomonadota > Gammaproteobacteria > Burkholderiales > Burkholderiaceae_C > CAISIP01. Next base: position 1,591 of record JBFIDI010000118.1, on the reverse strand, counting down.
CCTGCACCATGGCACGCTCAACGCGGTATTCCTGCCGGCGGTCGTGCAGTTCAACGCCAGCGCGGAATCCATCCGCAAGGAAAACCGGCTCGCGCGCATGGCGCATGCCATGGGCCTGTCGTCGCCCGACGCGATCGGCCAGGCGATCAAGGACATGAACGCGCGCCTGGGCCTGCTCGAGGGCCTGGCCGCCATGGGTGTGCGCGAAGACCAGTTCGAAGCCGTCATCGACGGCGCCATGGCCGACCATTGCCACAAGACCAACCCGCGCCTGGCCACGCGCGACGACTACCGGGCGATGTTGCAAAAGTCGATGTAACCGGTAGGCCGGCCATGCGCCGGCGTCGATCACAAGCCGGCGCAACGCGCCGGCAACACGGCATCGGCCCTGTGGCGCGATGCGGCGACGATCTGCGCATTGAGCCGGTCGTTGGCCTGCACCCGGGCGGCGGCGGCCGCACGGTCCAGGCCCCAGCTCTGCATGTGGCGCCGGGTCAGCCGCTCCAGCGCCGCCTCGGTGTCGACATCCAGGTACCAGCAGGCATCGAGCAGTCCGTCCAGGTCCCAGCCGTCGCCGCGGTGCAGCAGGTACAGGCCTTCGAGCACGACCAGGCGCGTGGCTGGGGGGATCGCAATGGCGTCGGGCACCGGGTCGCCGACGCCGTGTGCGAACGATGGCCAGCGGACCACCTCCCCTTCCCCGGCATCCGCCGGCGCGGCCGCGGCGCTCAGCCGGCGCACGCGTTCGGCCAGGGCCCGGGCGTCGAAGGTCCACGGTGCTCCTCGGCGCGCCAAGGCCTGCGCGGGATCGGGAAAACGCGCCAGCTGCGCGCGGCTCAGGTGAAACCCGTCCATGCCCAGCGCCACGGCGGTACCGGGCCCTTCGCATCGATCGAGCGCGGCCACCAGGCGCGCGGCCAGCGTGCTCTTGCCGGACCCGGGCAGCCCGACAAGGCCCACGACGATGCGCCTCGGGGCATCGTCGCCCCCGCGCCGGTCAGGCGGCGGGGCGAGCGGCGTGCGAGACGCCCGGCCACGCGCGTCGGCGCACAGCAGGTCCCGCATCATCTGCACCGGCTCGCGCAAGCCAGGGTCGTCGGGCAGCGCATCGGCTTCGGTCATCGTCACAACCGCCCGCGCGGCAGCAAGCGGGCCGCGCTCAGTCCGCTTCCAGCGTCCTGGCCGCACGCACCGGCATCTGCGCCGCAATGTGCGTGCTGCCGCGCTGGCGCGCCAACATCACCTGGCGCTGGCGTTCGGCCAGCGCCTGGCGCCGGGTGGCATCGAGCGTGTCATGGCAATGCGGGCAGGAGACCCCTTCCTCGAACAGCGGCGACGCCATGTCCGCGGCGTCCAGCGGACGCCGGCACGAGCGGCACAGCTGCAGCTCGCCCTGCGCCAGGCCATGGCCCACCGACACCCGTTCGTCGAACACGAAACACTGACCCTGCCACAGGCTGTCTTCGGCCTGGACGGTCTCCAGGTACTTGAGGATGCCGCCTTGCAGATGGTAGACCTCGTCGAAGCCGCGCATGCGCAGCAACGCCGTCGACTTCTCGCAGCGGATGCCGCCGGTGCAGAACATCGCCAC
>JBFIDI010000117.1:0-12805 GCA_041581405.1 Burkholderiaceae bacterium | reverse complement strand
CGTCGCCGGCCTCGGCACCGGCGTTCACGGGCAGAACGCACGCGAGCGCGCTGACACACCGCCACGCGAACAACGCACGCGCAACAACGTGCCGCGCGCGGACCACCGCCTGAGGTTGGACCAGCTATACCAGCACGACCACCACTAGCCGTTGCGCGGCTAGGTCGTGCCGGCCTTCCCCCGTGCCCGAATCAGCATCGGCGATGGCAGCTACTTCTTCCACGCCGGCGTCTGGTTCCGGCCCCAGGGCGCGCGCTTCATCGTCGTGGTGACGCCACTGCGATCGCGGCAAACGCCACCGCGCAAACGGTCATGCGGTGAGAGGCCGCGGCATCAGGGTGCAGGTCCGCGCACGCAGCTGCGACGGAAATGCCACAACAACTCGCACAGACCGAGCACGTCGATTACGACGGCCGTCAGCTGTTCATCATGCACAAGATCGCTCAGGAAGACCGCGATCACGCGCCCGGACAGATACCCCAGGCTGGCGAACAATCCCGCCCAGATAATGGCGCCGAGAGCATTGAACAGCGTGAACGGGCGCACAGTCGGCTGTACCATGCCCCGCGCGAGCGGGCCCGCGGTGCGCAGGCCGTACAGGAAACGCACCATGAAGATCGCCTTGCGCCGGTACTGGTGCAGGCGCGGCGTTACCCTCTCGACGCCGCGGCGCAGCGCCGCGAAGCACGCTATCAGCTTCGGGCCGCGCCAGTGCCCGAGCCAGAACCAGGCCAGGTCGAGCAGGAAGTCGATGCCCGCCGTCAGCGCCACCACAGCGGCGCGTGACCCTGGTGCGCGACAAGACCGGCCAGCGCCACCGTCGTCTCCCCTTCGAACAGGCTGCCAAGTACGATCGCCAGGCCGATGTGTTGCCGCAACGGGCGGCCGATGTCCATCGGCGGCATGCCAGAGACGCGCGCACGCGCCGCCGATCGGTCGCTACGCACAGGGCGCAACGGGAAACATCCGTCGGCATGCGGCCGGCACGCGACCTGCGTCAACCGACACCGAGCGGGAACAGGTCCTTCACGGTCATCCGTCCCGTGACGATGCCTTGCTCGCGCGCATACCGGCAAAGCGTCTCGATCTCCCGTCGGTTGGATTCGACCCCGTACGGCCAGTAGTCCCGGCCCATGATCACCTCGGTTTCCCGCAGATGCGCGTCGAGCCACGGGAGCATTGCGGTATCGACATTGGACTGGTGCAGCCGGTCGATGGCGTGGAGCCGACCGGCCTCGAACGCCGCCATGAGTACAGCGGGCAGATCCGGCGCGGCGGCAACGATATCCTTGCGAATACCCATGACATGCATGAGCGGAAACAAGCGGGTCTTGCTGAAGAAGGCCCTCTCTGCCGCCACCGGGTCGGCGAACAGGCGCCGTATCCGGTTGTCGCCCTGCACGAACGCGAGCGGCGCACGCGGCGCGATGATCGCATCGAGCCGGCCCTTGGTCATCGCGTCCCACAAGGTCTCTCCAGGCTGGAGCCGCGTGCTGCGGATGTCGTCGGGCAAGGTGACGGGGATCTTTTCCTCGCGCCCCGGCGTCTCCACGCCGCCAATCACCCAATCGACGTCGCTTGCACGCACGCCGTACTCGTCGGACAACAGGCCGCGCGCCCAAACGTTGGCGGTCAGCTGGTACTCGGGCACACCGATCGTGCGCCCGCGCAGGTCTTGCGGCCTGGCGATGCCGGCGTCGCTGCGGATATAGATGGAACCATGCCGGAACTTGCGCGACACGAACGCCGGAATCGCCAGATACCGGTTTTCGCCACGGTCACATTGCAATAGATAGGAACTCATCGACATCTCGGTGACATCGAACTCGCCGCCCAGCATGCCGCGCAGAAAGATCTCCTCGGTCGGAAGGTGCTTCCAGTCCAGCCTGTATCCCGGCACGGGAACGACCGACGCCGCGAGCGGCCAGGTCCGGTCGTACGCACCACACGCGATGCTCAGGGTTCGGGTCATGTCGATACCTCCTGCGGCGCGCCGCCTACTTGTCCGAATACCCGGGAACGATCAATGCGTCGATGATGTAGCGACCGCCGGCCGCGACCACCGCCGCTCCGTTGGCGAGTTCTTGTTGCAGCGCCCGGACGTCGTCTACCGGCGAGCCGCCGGCAAAACCCTGGGAACGCGCAAGGCCGACGATATCCGGTGCCGGGTTGTCGAGCTTCTGTCCGATACCCTTGTTTTCGACCGGACGACCGCGCTGGCGAGCAACGCGTTCCTGGTGCACTTCGTCGTTGTAGTACGAGCGGTTGTTGGCCACCACGATCATCAGCGGCAATTGCAGATGGGAGGCGGTCCACAATGCGTTGACGCCCATCAGGTAGTCGCCGTCCCCGATGACGCCGATCGTCAACCGCCCGCTATCCTTCAGCGCGAGCGCGACTCCCACGGTATGTCCCGGACCGGTGCCGACCGTCCCACCGCCATCCTTGCCGAGAAAATCCAGCGGTGTCGTGAACCGACTGGCCTGGCGCGGCCAGCCGAACGGCAACCGCGCGAAGGTGACCGGCTTGTCCCGGGCAAAGGCCGCCAGCGTGAACGCCAGTTGCTCGGAATTGAACAACAGATCGGGATCCGGACCAATGGGCGCCGTATCCGTCCAATGGGGTCCTTTCAGGCTCGGTGCAACGAGCGCTCCTTCCGGGCGGCGGCGGACTTCCTGGAGCAACTGGCCCACGAAGCTATCCGGATCCGCCAGCACCCTGACATCGACGGCCGGCAACGCCTGGTGGTCCATGCTCCAGCCGTTGGCGACCAGGCTGTCGAGCGAGCAATGGACGATCTGCATCGGCGCCGGCACTTGCGTCTGGCTTGCGCCCAACCGCGCACTGAGAAATCCCGCCAGATCGTGCCAGTCGAACGACACGACCAGGTCGGCCTGCTCGAGCAATGCACGTTCTGCGGTGTCAGGACGCTCCGCCACCGGCGCCAGCACATGCAACGGATGCTCGGTCGGGAAACTCGATGCATTGTGCAGCGTCGTCATGACACGCGCTCCGATCGCCTCGGCCAGTGCGACCCGGTTGTTCCAGGCCTGGGCATCGCGCGAGCCGCGGCCGAACAACAGCAGGGGGGCCCGGGCCCCGCGCAGGGCGACGAGCACCCTTGCCAGAATGTCGGCCGAGGCGACCGGCGCATCGGGCGGTGCGAAACGCCGCACGTCGGGCACCCGGACCGGCCTGTCGAGCGCCGTCTCCTGCATCTCGACCTCCAGGCACACATAGACCGGGCCGTTGGGCGCCGTGCGTGCGATCTGGTCGGCCCGCAACACGGACTCGATCGCCGCTTCCGGCGATGTCGGCTGGTCGTCCCACTTGACGAAGTTACGGATCAACGCACCCTGGTCGCGCGAGGTATGGATCCAGTCGATCCAGGGCCGGCGCTTGTGCGCATCGGTGGGTCCCGTGGCACCGATGATCAGCATCGGGCGCCGGTCGCACCAGGCATTGAAGATCGTCATGGACGCATGCATCACGCCGACGTTCGCATGCAGCGCGACCGCCATGGGTTCCTGGGCCACGCGCGAAAAGCCGTCCGCGATCGAGACCGCGTGTTCTTCGTGCAGGCACACGACCATTGCCGGATCGCGGTTTCCGAGATGGTTGACGAAGCTGTCATGCAGCCCGCGAAAACTGGAGCCGGGCACCAGCGCAACATAGCGGTAGCCCAGTGCGCGCACGGTGTCCGCGATGACGTCGCTGCCCCATACGACGGGTGCATTCGGCGACAGGGATGGAGTTTCGATCATGGTGTGGAGACGTCGCAACGCAAGAAGGTGGTTGGGGTGCTGCAGGGCAATGCCGTCGCCCTGCGCCTGTATATCCGCCGGTTCATTCGACAAACACCTTGTCGCGGCCCTTGGCGATCTTCGGCAGCACCCCGACGATCAGCAATACGGCGGCCAACAGCATGAATACGAGGCTGACCGGACGCTCTACGAACGTCATCGGATCGCCGCGGGAGATGATCAGTGCCTGGCGCAGGTTCTCCTCCATCATGCCGCCCAGCACGAAGCCGAGCGTCAGTGGTGCGGGCTCGAAATCGAGCTTGACGAGGCCGTACCCGACGACGGCCAGGATGCCGAGCACGACGATATCGAACGGCTCGCGCCGGATGGAAAAGACGCCGATGCAGCAAAACAGCGTGATCCCGACGAACATCAACCGGTACGGGACTTTGAGCAGCCGAACCCAGAGGCCTACCATGGGCAGGTTGATGACCAGAAGCATCAGGTTGCCGAGCCACATCGAGGCGATGATGCCCCAGAACAGATCCGGCGACTTGCTGATGATCTGCGGACCGGGAACGATGCCGTGAATCGTCATCGCACCGACCATCACCGCCATCACGGCATTGGGTGGAATGCCCAGTGTCAGCAAGGGGATGAACGATGTCTGCGCACCGGCATTGTTGGCGCTTTCCGGACCGGCCACGCCTTCGATCGCACCCCGACCGAAGCGGCTCGGGTCCTTCGCGATGCTTTTCTCAACCGTGTACGACACGAATGGCGCCAGCACCGCGCCGTTACCGGGCAGCAGGCCCAGCACCGAGCCGAACAGCGTGCCGCGCGCAATGGGCAGGAACGCCTGCACCAGTTCCGTCCGGCTGGGCAGCAAATGCCCGATCTTTGCAGCCCGCAGTTCGACCTTCTCCTGCCGCTCGAGGCTGCGGAAGACCTCGGCGATGCCGAACAAGCCCATGCCAAGCAACGCGATCTCGATGCCGTCGGAGAGCCAGCGAAGGCCGAACGTCATGCGCAATTGCCCGGTCGTCAGATCCGGGCCAATCGTCGACAGGAGGATGCCGATCAGAATCATCAGGATCGCCTTGAACACGGAGCCGCGGGCGAGCAGAACGGCGAACGCCAGGCCCATCAGCATCAGCGAGAAATACTCCGCCGGCCCGAACTTCAATGCGACGCTCGCCAACGGCACGGCCATCGCCGCCATCAGCAGGGTCGAGAACGATCCGGCGATGAACGAGCCGATGGCTGCGATGCCCAGCGCAATTCCGGCCCGGCCGTCCTTGGCCATGGCATGGCCATCGAGTGCGGTCACGACGGCGCTCGACTCGCCCGGGATGTTGAGCAGGATCGACGTGGTGGAACCACCGTACTGGGCGCCGTAGTAGATGCCGGCCAGCATGATCAGCGCCGAGGTCGGGTCGAGCCCGAACGTCAGCGGCAGCAGGATGGCGATCGTCGCGATCGGCCCGATGCCGGGGAGCACGCCGATCAGCGTGCCCACCATGCACCCCACGAAACACAGCGCGATGTTCTTGAACGTCAGCGCGACGCTGAAGCCCAGGCTCAGGTTGGCGATCAGGTCAGACATGGGGTCAGAACCGGATGGACGTGCCCGGAATCACCAGCACGGGCAACGACTGCTGCAGCAGCACCACGAACAGCAGGATGCACGAGACGGTGATTGCGATGGAGAAGACCAGCAGCTCGCGCGGTCGCACCTCGTGAGAACCCCATCCGGCGACATAGGTCGCCAACGGCGCGGCGATCAGGAACCCAGGCATCTTGATCGTCGCGGCAAACACCAGCAGGCCGGCCAGCACGAATGCCGGGCCGCGCAATTGCCAGCGCGCGAGCGGCTCCCCATGCACCAGCACGCCAAGCAGCGCCAGGACGGCACCACCCAGGCCGATCAGGATGGCGACCGACTTCGGCACCATGGCCGGGCCGACGATCTTCAAGGAACCCATCGGAAGATTGCCGAGCGCCCAGATCGCCCCCGCGGCCAACAACATCAGGACCACGCCCGACACCAGGTTGCGCGGCGACTTGACGATTCGATTTTTCATCGTGGCTAGGTGCTCCGTATCCAGGTTGCAGCGGCGCACCGGCCGACCCGGCCGCGCCGGACACGCCGGCAGGCACCGGACGGCAGGCGCATGTTCATTCGACTTTCAAGCCCAGCGCCTTGACCATGTTGCCCCACTTGGCGGCCTCGTCCTTCACGTAGGCGGCCGCCTCCGCGGTGTTACGTTGGTGCAGGTCGTAGCCCATCGTCGTCAACTTGGTCTTGACGGCGGCATCGGCCAGGATTTCCTGGATGGCTGTGTTGTATTTCTGGACGACGTCGGCCGGCGTCTTCGACGGCACGAACAGGCCGACCCAAGACTCTGCTTCGAACGGGTAGCCGCTCTCGGCATAGGTCGGCACGCCGGGCATGCTAGCCTGGCGCGCCTTGCTGCCAACGGCCAATCCCGTCAACTTGCCCTCGACGACCTGCGGCGTCACGCCGAACGAGGACGCAACCAGATCGACCTGGTTGCCCAAGCCCGCCTGCACGGCGAGTGCGCCGCCCCGAAACGGCACATGGGCCGCCTTGACTTTCGCGACATTCTTCAGGAAGTACTCCGCAGCGATATGCGAACCCGATCCGACACCGGCCGACGCAAACGTGATTTCCTTGCCCTTGTGGTGTTCCAGAAACGCCTTGAGCGTCTTGGGCTGCGATGGATGCGTGGCGATGGTCTCCGCGGAGGACACTGGCACCGCGACCGCCGTCATGTCCGCCAGGTTGTAACCCGGCTTGGCGAAAAGCGTGCTGTTGATCGCGATCGCCGATGTGGTCACCAGCACGTTGTGCCCGTCGGCGGTTCGCGCCGCGACATTCGCCGCGGCTGTGTTGCCGCCGGCGCCGGCAACGTTCTCGACAACGACCGTAGCCTTCCACTTCTTGCCCAGTTCATCCGCGACGATGCGCGCAAAACTATCGGCAAAGCCGCCCGGCGCGAAGCCGACGATGAAGGTGACGCGCTCGGACGGAAACGGCTTGGCCTGCGCCAGCGCGGGGCCGGCCCACAGCGACAGCGCCAGTGCGAACGCGGATCCCGCGCAGATGGACGTCAGCGATTGTCTGGTCTTCATGATGCTCCTCTGTAATGTTCGATAGATCGCAAGACACCTTGGACGGCCTGCCCTAGCGGGCAGGCCGTTTCAGATTCACGTGGATGTGTTTTTGCTGGGTGTAGCTGATGAGTTCTTCCAGGCATTCCTCGCGGCCGAGGCCCGACTGCTTGTAGCCGCCGAACGGCGTGCCCAGGAAATGGCGGGAGACCTCGTTGATCCAGACGAAGCCGGCTTGCACCTCGGCTGCCAGCCGATGCGCGTCGCGCACATCGTCGGTCCAGATCGAGCAGGTCAGGCCGTACTCGACACCATTGACCGCCTCGAGCATCTCCTGCTCGTCGGACCACCGGAACACGGCCAATACCGGACCGAACACCTCTTCCCGCGCGATGCGCATCGACTGCGTGACGCCGGTGAATACCGTTGGCTCGACAAAATAGCCGCCGGCCAGTTCCGGATCGGCCGGGCACTTGCCGCCATGCAGCAGTTGCGCACCTTCCTGCTTCGTCTGTTCGATGAAGGCCAGTGTCTTGTCCAACTGCGTCCGGCTGATCATGGCGCCCATGGTCGTCGCCGGATCCGTCGGATCACCCGGCGTGAAACGCGCCATGCGCTGCTTCACCCGCTCGACCACCGCATCATGGATGGCCGCATGCAGAAATACGCGACTGGTCGAGCCGCAGGACTGGCCACACCAGGTGAAATTCATGCCGGCAATCACGCCTTCGGCCACCTCGTCGGGATCGGCATCGGCCAACGCGACAAGCGCATTCTTGCCACCGAGTTCGAGCAGGATCGGCTTGATCGTATCGGAGGCGGCGCGCATCACCGCCCTGCCCGCCGGCACGCTGCCGATCAGCGACACCATCGCGACGCCCGGGTGGCAAGCCAGTGCGGCACCGGCTTCGCGCCCGCCCGAGAGGACATTGAACACGCCCGCGGGCAACAGACCGTCGATCAACTCGGCAAACCGCAGCGCGCTCAACGGTGCCTGATCCGGCGTCTTCACGACCACCGTGTTTCCCGCTGCCAGCGGCGCCGCCGACTTGGCCGCACAGAACATGAAGGGGTGGTTGAACGGAATGATGCGGCCGACGACACCACGAGGTTCCCTGACCGAGAAATTGACCGAGTCGGGGCCCAGCGGAACCGACTCCCCTTTCATCTCCGTGACGAGACCGGCAAAGAAGTCGTACTGCGATGCAGCATTCGCAACGTCCCGCAGCCCTTCCTCGATGGGTATGCCGCCATCGACTGCGTCGACCATCGCCAGTTCATGCGCATGCTCGCGGATGACCCGGGCGATCTGGCGCAATAACCTGCCGCGTTCCGCCGGTGGCAGCCTGCGCCATTGCCGATAGGCAGTTCCCGCCGCGGTCACTGCCGCGTCGATGTCCTCCGGCGAAGCCAGGGCCACGTCGCCAAGGCTCTTTCCGGTACCCGGACTGATGACCGGCATGCGCGCGCCGGACAGGGACTTTTGCCAGGCCCCGTTGTAGTAGTGGTTGCGTTGGCGGGGCAGGGACTCTTCGGCTGACTTGTTCACGGTCTTGGGATCCTCTTGAATGGAAATGGACGACTCGGGCCGGGCGCGCAGGCATGCAAGGGCGCGGCGGCCTCAGACGATCGAGCAGACATCGTCGAATGCGAAACGCGCCGCGCGCGGACGCACGCTGGCCGGATCGCCGTAACCGATGTTCATGACGAAGTTCGACACCACCGTGCCACCGGGGAAGAAGTCCCGATCCAGCACTTCGTGCAGGATGCCCGACATCGGGCCACAATCGAGCCCGAGCGCGCGTGCCGCCAGGATCATGTAGGCACCTTGCAAGGTGGCATTGCGAAACGCCGCGCGTTGCGCCAGCTGCGGGTCTGCCAGGTAGTTCGCGCGCCTGTCCTTTGCCACGTGCGGCGCCAGCATGTCGAGATGCTCGTAGAACGCGGTGTCGTAACCCATGACCGCCGTGACCGGCGCCGCCATGGTCTTGTCGACATTGCCTGGCTTCAACCCGGGAAGCAACTTCTGCTTGGCCTGTGGCGACTTGACGAAGACGACGCGCATCGGATTGCAGTTGCCGCTGGTCGGCGCCATCTTCAGCACGTCGTACAACTCCCGGATCAGTTCGTCCGGGACGGGTTTGGGCAACCAGCCGTTGTAGGTGCGGGCGGTCCGAAACAACTGGTCCAGCGCCGCGTCGTCGACCGCCTTCTTGTACATGTTCACTGCAACTTCCTCGTAGACTGCCCCGAAATCCCTCAAATGGGCGCCGGAGCGAAGCTCGCAAGGGCGCGTCGCCGGCCCATCGGGCCCGGCGTGAACGCGATCCTAGGGACGTACCGAAACAAGTTCAATCTTGAACATTGAATCAACGTGATGAAAAACCGCAGCGTGCTGCGGTTCCAGGCGGGCCGACGGTACGCCGGACGGTTCAGTCCCGAGCGACCCCCTCTGGGCCGGATTGCTGCAGCGAGTCGACATACCGGGCGCGCGGACGCAGCTGGGTTCCGGCTGCGCGTTGCTCGTTGACATGCGCCACCCAGCCGGCCAGGCGCGACAACACGAACAGCGCAGGCGGTACCTGCTGCGGCAACCCCATCGCCCGGGACAACGCGACCACGGCCAGTTCCTGGCGCGGCAACATACCCTGCTCCGCCTGCATCCGGTCGATGAAGCGATCGATCGCGCGTTCCTGGGGCCCGCGCTGGCGCCGCTGGCGCGCGATGGACAGCATCTTGGCGGCACGCGGATCGCCCTTGGGGTAGACCGGATGGTCGAAGCCCGGGACCTGCTGGCCTTGCCGGATCAGCGCACGCGCGCGACCGAGCATTGCCGGCGTCGCATGGCCGCGGCCGAGCAAGGTCTCGACCCGCTCGTACACGCGCCCCACTTCCTGCCCCGACGTCGCGCACAAGGCACTGGCCAGGCAACTGTGCAGCGTTCCCCCCACCGAGGCGACGACACGCGCGCAAAAGGCTCCCGGCGACAACTCATGGTCCGCCATGAGAATCAGGATCGCCTGCAGCGCGGCCCTGTTTTCGTCGCTGGGATCCACCGACAGCGCACGCATGAGCAGCGACACCATGGATTCGCCAGGGCGTTGCGGCACGAAGCGACGCTCGTGGCCCAGGTAACCGCAGCAGGAGACGATGGTCTGGATCACCTCGCGTGCGGCAACCAGGATGCGTCCTTGCGTCACCCGTTCCGCCGCGGAGCCGCGACGCATTCCCAGCCATAACACGATACTGGCGAAGACATCGTGCATGTTGCCGCCGTTGGGCAGCGTCTCCAGCAAAGGACGCAGACCATCCGTTTCCGCCGCCGATCGCTGCGCAGGCCAGCGGACCGCGGTGTCCGGGAGCGTACCGGTCCACAACAACTCGGCAACCGACTCGAACTCCGCCCCGTCCGCGATCAGCCGCGCCGCCAAGTGCCCGCGGTAGGCGGGGCCCTGCGGCGTGATTTCGGTGATCGCAGACGAAAAGATCGGTTCGCCCCAGTTCATCGCCGACGCGGCCACCGCGCCGTGTCCCGAGCGGGCCAGTGCGCGCATGCTCAGGCGCGCAAGATCCTCACGCAGGTACAGCTTGTCCTTCTGCCCCGGCAGTGCAATGCTGCGCACCCAGCCCCGGCTGACGTAGGCGTACAGGGTTTGCTGCCGGACCCCCAGGATACGCATCGCCTCGACCCGCGTCGCATAGTCTCGCGACGACAGCGGCGATCCAGCATCGGCCGGCTTGCCGCCAAGCGCGGGGGAAGATGCCGGAACGGACATGGCGCAATACCTCGACTGCAATGGCGAACAGGGCCTTACCATAACCGAAACCGGCCGCGTGCCAGCCGGGCAAGGCCACGATGCGACGCAGGCGTGCGACGAGGGGGGCATGGATACCCGCAGCCGCGCCCCCCGCCGGGAACCGGGTGCGCTCAGGTGCCCACACGCCAGCCCAGGCCCGGCGTGACCGCCCGTGCCTGTGCTTCTCCCAACACCACGGGTTCCAGCAAGCCTGTGTCCACCGCTTCGCGCGTGAACTCGCGCAGGCTGCGCACCCGTGCGGCCGGCACACCCGCGGCATTGAGTCGCGTCTCGAGTTCGCGCGCGCTGCGCCCCGCCATGCGGGATGCCAGCAGATCGCGGAACGCCTTCGGGTCGCGGGCACGGGCGAAGGTGGCGCCACCTTCGGCGGCAGGCTCAAGCAAGGGACCGGCCAGCGCCGGATCGATGTCGAGTTCGCCCAGCAGGCGGTCGACATGGACATGCGTGTTGGCGCCGACCGCTAGCCAGCCGTCGCAGCACGCGAACGTGTCGGCCGCCGGACTACCCGAGAAACCCTTGTTGCCAACGCGCGCAATCTCCTGGTCGTGCGTCAGGGTCTCGCAGGCGAACGGGTACATCAGCTGCAGCGCGCTGGTCCACATGCTGGCGTCGAGGAAACAACCCGCGCCGGTAATCTCGCGCTCGCGCAGCGCGGCCATGATGGCGAGCGCGCCGATGATGCCGGTGGCTGCGTCGATGACCGGAAACCCGGTCTTGACCGGCGCGTCCCCCTCCTGGCCGAACAACATCGTCATGCCGGTCAGGGCCTGGATCACGTGGTCGTAGGCACCGTGCGGTGTGCGCGCGGGGTCGCTGTAGCCATAACCGGAGATCGCGCAATAGACGATGCCAGGGTTGAGTGCCTGGATGTCCTCATACGCCAGCCCGTGGCGCCGCAACACGCCGGGCCGGTAGTTGTCAACCATCACGTCGGCGGCACGCGCCAGTTCCAGCACCTCGGCGCGCCCCTGTGGCGAACCGATGTCGATGGCGCGCATCTGCTTGCCGGCGTTGATGGCCGTGAAGGCCTGCGCGCCCGAGGCGGTGCGCCGCATCACGTCGCCACCGCCGGGTTTCTCGATCTTGACGACCTCGGCCCCCATCTGTGCCAGGTGGAAGGTCACGAACGGACCGGCGATCACATGGCTGAAGTCGACGACACGCACGCCGCGCAAGGCCCGCGGCGGCAACTGGAACGGTTGGGCCATGGTCAGTTGTGGATGCTCAGGTTGGCCGCCTTGACGAGTTTCTCGAACTTGCGCGTCTCGGACTCGACGAAGCTGCGGAACTCCTGCGGCGAGCGGCTCAGTGCCACCACGGAGCCCGAGGCCTCGGCATCCGCGCGCACGGCCAGGTCATCGTAGGTCTTGACCACGGCCTTGAACAGGATGTCCACCACCTCGGCCGGCCTGCCGGCCGGTGCCCACAATCCGAACCAGGAGTCCAGCGCCAGCTCCGTCGCCTTGAGCGCCTAGACCAGCGTGGGCACATTGGGCAGGACGGTCATGCGTTGCGCGCTGGTCACCGCCAGCGCACGCACCTTGCCGGACTGGATCAACGGCACCGCCGTCGACGCGATCGGAAACGCGAACTGCGTGGCGCCGGACAGCAGCGACGGCACGATCTCCACCGAGCCCTTGTACGGCACGTGCACGACGTCGGCCTGCACATGCAGCACCAGCGCCGCGGCGATCAGATGCGCGGCACTGCCGACCCCGCCGGAAGCGTAGTTGAGCTTGCCGGGATTCTTCTTCGCCGCCGCGCTGACGGGTCAGGTCGGCGTGGAACGCGTTGCGGGCAAGCGACACCGTACATCTGGCGCAGTGCCCGATCGGCTGGTGTTCATACAGAATCGCGTTGCCGGGTTTGTCGAATTTTTAATAATGCAAGAAAAGCAGACACTTCGCCCGGCGGTGAATGCAGACGCCACAGTCGGGAGGAAGTGATGACAGTTGTATTCCGCAGGCGCCACGGTATCCGATAGGCCGTGAGACTTACATTGCGTTATATGGCAGAGTGCTTTTTGCGTTGGTCTGTAGCCTCGAAAAAGGTCGTGAGAGCATGAAACTCGTCGGCATGGTAGGTCTTGTCTCTATGCATGCGGTTGCG
>JBFIDI010000116.1:0-12872 GCA_041581405.1 Burkholderiaceae bacterium | reverse complement strand
GCCATCGTCGAACACCGCGGCCAGGTCTCCGATGCCGAGGTGCAGGCGGTCCGTGCGGCCGGCTTCGACGACGAGGCCATCGTCGAGATCGTTGCGCATGTGGCGTTGAACCTGTTCACCAACTATGTGAACATCGTGTTCGCGGTGCCGGTGGACTTCCCGGCCGTCGCACTGGTGCCGGCCAAGCCGGCCCGTTGACGGCGCCCGCCGCCATCGCCCCGCCGACGACGGCACCCTCGTGCAAGGAGCCCGCATGCCCCACGCCAGCCATCCCCATCACCCGCCCGAGCTGCAGGTCAGCGAGTGGATCAACACGCCCGAGACACCCTGCCTGGCCGCGTTGCGCGGGCAGGTGGTGGTGGTGCATGCGTTCCAGATGTTGTGCCCGGGCTGCGTCGCGCACGGCCTGCCCCAGGCCAAGCGGCTGACCCAGGTGTTCGCCGGCCGCGACCTCGTGGTGCTGGGCCTGCATACGGTGTTCGAGCACCACGCGGTGATGACGCCGGCCGCGCTGCGCGTGTTCCTGCACGAATACCGCATCGGTTTCCCGGTCGGCATCGACAGGCCGGGCGAACCCGGCCCCCTGCCGCGCACCATGCAGGCCTACCGCATGGAAGGCACGCCGACGCTGCTGGTGTTCGACCGCCAGGGCCAGCTGCAGCTCAACCAGCTCGGGCAGGTCGACGACATGGCGCTGGGGGCGTTGATCGGGGAGTTGCTGGCGCAGGCGCCGTGAGCGGCACCACACGAACCCGGGCACGCGTGGCCCGGCAAGGTCTTGGCGACTACTGCAGGCTGATGTTGGCGGCCCGGATCACTTCGGTCCAGCGTTTTTGTTCGTCGGCGATGTAGCGCTTGAACTCGGCTGGCGGCAGATAGGACGGCTCCGTGCCCTGGGCGGACAGGCGCGCATGCAGATCCGGCACCGCCAGGGCCTGGGCGACCGCGCGGCTGAGCTTGTCGATCACCGCGGGCGGCGTGCCGGTGGGCGCGAGCACGCCCTGCCAGCCATAGACCACGAAGTCCGGCAGGCCGGCCTCCTTGACGGTCGGCACGTCGGGCAGACTGGCCAGCCGCTTTTCTCCGGTCATCATGATGGGGCGGGCCTTGCCATTCGATATCTGCGGCATCAGCAGGTTTCCGCCATCGATCATCAACTGGATGCGACCGCCCACCAGGTCGACCAGGGCAGGCGCACTGCCCTTGTAGGGAACATGCTGCATCTGGGTCTTTGTCTGCAGCTTCAACAGTTCGCCGGCGAGGTGGTTGATGTTTCCGTTGCCTCCGGAGCCGAAGTTGAGTTCTCCCGGCTTGGCGCGCGCCATCGCCAGCAGCTCGGCCGTATTGCGCACCTCCAGCGACGATGGCACGACCGCGACCAGAGGCGTCACCACCACGCGCGCCACGGGCTCGAAATCCTTGGTCGTATCGAATGGCAGCTTGGCGTACAGCGAGGGATTGGCACTCAACATGCCCAGGTTGCCCATGAGCAGGGTGTAGCCATCCGGCTTGGCATGGGCCACGAGGTCCATGGCGACGTTGCCGGCGGCGCCGGCCTTGTTGTCGACCAGCACGCGCTGGCCCAGCAGTTCGGACAGCTTGTCGGCCAACTGGCGTGCCACGATGTCGACACCGCCGCCGGGCGGAAAACCGACGATCAGCTGGATCGGGCGATCCGGGTAGGTCTGGGCCTGGCCGCTCGGGGCCACGGCCAGCGCCAGGGCGGCACAGAAAACCGACATCATTTTTTTCATCGTTGTCTCCGTAGGGTGAGGGAAAAAGGCGCGGCCTAGGCGGCCGTGGCCTGCGCCAGGCGCTTCAGGGAAATCGAGATATCGGACAGCCGCGCGTCGCGCTGCAGGCTGTCGACGATGTGGGCGCGCAGCGCCGCCGCCGCGGCGAGGCGGTCACCACGCGCCAGTTGCGCCAGCACGCGCGCATGTTCGGCGGCGACCCGCTTCTGATGCACGACCCCACGTCCGAGAAAGATGCGCGAGAACTGCGGCGACCGGTACAGGCGGGCATGCACCTCGTCCAGCAGGGGATTGCGCGCAAGGCTGATCAGCTTGGCGTGGAAGGCCCAGTTCAGTTCGGAAAAGCGCCGCACGCTGTCCGCCGTGGTGCCGAAGTCGCTGTGGCGGATCTCGTCGTTGATGGCGTGGGCCTCCTCGAGCAGTCGGTTGTCGATCGGACCGAGGATGTACTGCAGCGCGTTGGACTCGACCACCAGCCGCGCGACCGCCCAGTCGCTGTAGTCCTTCGCTCCCGGCAATGGCGGCACGCTGTAGCCGATGTTGTCGACGAAGCTGAGTTGCCCCTGCGCCGCCAGCCGGGCCAGCGCCTCGCGTACCGGCGTGGGGCTGACGTCGAAACGCTTGGCCAGGTCGGCAATACCGACGGCCTGACCGGGCGCATAGGCGCCCGAGCCGATCAACTGCGCCACTTCGTCGTGGATCTGCGCCACCAGGCTGCGCGCGCGGACTGCGGGTTGTGTCATGCCGCGGCCCCCGCCTCGACGACGCCGGACTCCAGCCCGTAACGCGCATAGACCTCGGCTGGCGCATCGTTGGCGCGCAGCAGCGCCACGATGGCGGATCGAATGCGCTGCTCCTGCGCCGCATCCTCGATCGGCCTGCGTTGGTCGGGATCCTGCTGCAGGTCGAACAACACCGTGCGGGCTTCGAGCAGCGGGTAACGCCGCACCATGTTCGCTTGGGCGTCGGCCCGCACCGGCAGTCGCCAGACCGGGAAACCCCGTGTGAACGACAGTTGCGGCACCACCTGGGCATCCTCGAACTCGCGGGCCTCGAAGAACGTCCGCATGTGCGCGGGCATCAGCGTGTACTGGAACAGGTCCTTTTCGAACGGCTCCTGCGGATACAGGAAGTACGCGTAGCGTGCATCGACGTAGTTGATGGCCGCGCCGAACTGCCCGAGGATGCACCCTCTCTCGCCCCGGGCCGGGTCGTCCTGCGCGAGCACGGGCAACAGGCTGCGCCCGGTCACCTCCGGCGGAATCGGCTGCTCGAACAGGTCGAGCAAGGTGGGCATCAGGTCGATGGCCTGGGTCAAGGTGTCGGGGGGGCGCGCCGCCCCGGCGCAGGACCGCGGCGTCGCGATCAGCAGCGGAATATGCGCCACCTCGTTGTAGAACGGGGGGCGGTTCTTGCCGAGGTACTCCTTCTCGCCCAGCAGGAGACCATGGTCCGTCGACAGGATCAGGCAGGTGTCCTTCCACAGGTCATGGCGGTCGAACCGGTCGAGCAGCTGGCCCACGTGGTAGTCACACGCCGCCACCAGGGCGTGGTAGTTGGCGCGCAGGCGGGCCAGCAGGTCCGGCTCCAGGTCCATCCGGCCATAACTCGGCCAGTCGAACACCTTGCCCCCCAATGCCTGCGGGTGGTCGCGCAGGAACCGCTCGGGTGCGAAGAAGGGCTCGTGCGGGTCGAAACATTCGAGGTGCAGCAGCCACTGGTCGTCATCGTGGTGCCTGTCCAGGAAGGCATTGGCAGAGTCGAAGCACTGCGCCATCGGGAACTCGCCCTGCTCTTCGAGGTATTCGCGGTTCACGTAATACGGCAGTTTGGAATTGATGTCGGCCGAAAAATCGTGCTGCCGGGCGTGGAACCGCTCGGCGAAACGCTCGATGGGCGGATTCAGCGTCGAACGCCACTTGTCCTTTTCCTGGCCGCGAATGAACTCCCAGGAATTGAACCTGCCGTGAAAGCCGGCGCCGCCGTCCTCGAAATAGTGATAGTGGTCGGTGATCAGGTGGGTATAGATGCCGGCGTCGCGCAACAGGCCGGCGACCGAATGATCGAAAGGCTCCAGTGGCCCCCATCCGCGGTGCAGGAAATTCAAGCGGCCGGTCTGGATGTCGCGCCGCGCCGGCATGCAGGGCAAGCTGCCGACAAAGTGCCGGTCGAACACCACGGAACGTTTGGCCAGCCGGTCGAAGTGGGGCGTCGGTGGCGCACCGTCGGCGTAACACGACATGGCGTGTCGATTCAACGAATCGAACAGCAGGAAGACAACTTTCATGAAGAATCCGTCGGCGTGGCGCACCACAGGGAGAACACAAAAATCGATCATATATGATCGATCGTGCATTGTTATCGGTAGAAACCCGCAGGAGCACGGGCGAGCCGGCGCCACGCTGCAGGCCTGCCGCATGGAAGGCACGCCGACGCCGCTATGGTTCGACCGCCAGGGTCAGCTGCAACTCAACCAGCTCGGCCAGGTCGCCGACATGGCGCCGCGGGTGTCGATCGGAGAGTTGCCGGAGCAACACGCAACAGCGCCGAAGGCCGGCAGCATGCATGCTGCCGGCACCGTAACCGGTCGCCCGCCGTCAGGCCGCGGACCAGTCCGCCTCGTGAATCGGCGCCACCGCGTCGCGTTTCGGAATCCCTTCGCGGCGGCTCCAGCCCGATGCCGGGTCGAACTCGATGCACTCCGGCGCCAGCTTGCGAATGCCCTTGGCCTTGATCCACAGGCGCAGCAGGTTGCGCTTGGGAGCCGGTGGGTCCGCCTCCTCGTAGGCGGTGCGCGAATGCAGTACCAGGTAGTTGTTGCAGAACTGCATGTCACCCGGCTCGAGCATCATCGAATAAATCATCTCCGGCCGTTGCGACAAGGCCTCCATGTAGTCCAGCACCTCGAGTTCCTCGGCGGTGAACGGCAGGCCCAGTTTCTGCTGGGCCGTTTCGATCGACTTGCGCACGTATCGCATGCTCAGGTCGCCGTCGCATTGGCTGAACACCGGCACGAAGTCGCTGATCGGCGCCTGGAACGCGGTTTCTTCTCCGCGCCGGTCGTAGCGGAAACCGCGATACAGCAGGTCGAGATACTCCGGGTGTTCGCGCAGGATCGCGTTGTACATCGCCATGCCGCTGACAACCGAACTCAGGCCGCCCCGTTTGGCCTTGGCCATGCAGAACAGGCCGACCACGTCGGACGGATCGCAATGGAAAGGCAGGTGGGCCTGGGTCTGGTAACCGCGCACGTTGAGCCGGTCGTAGTCCAGTCCCTGGCTGCGCACGTGGCCAAGCCGGTCCCCATCGGCGTTCTGTGAAACGCCCTTGCCCATGCACAGGCCAACCGCCCAGAAGAACATCTCGATCTCCTGCTCGCTGTAGCGCTCGACCGGAAAACCCCGAATCATCGAGAAGCCCCGCTTGGCGATATCGGTGTGCAACATGTCCTGCAACATGGCGGTCAGCACCGGCATCTCGATGTCGTCGCGCTGCACGGTGTCGAGCGTGCGCCCCTTGTCCCGCAGGCCGGCGATCAGCCGGTCGATCTCCGCCAGATGCTTGTCGTCGAGGTGGCGCAACCAGCCCTCCATGGATGCGAAGCTGCTCGCCTGCCACACCGACGCGTCGTCGACCGGCGTCAGGCGACGCGGGCGCAAAGCGCCCATGCGAACGCTGGGTGAATGCAAGGCCGTCTGCGCGGCAATCAACGCAATCCTGGGATCTGTCATCGGTGTTTCTCGTCGGGAGTGAGGTGAATCGGACACGGTGCGGTCACAGCGGCATCAGCTCATGCGCACGCCGGACCGCTTGACGACCGCATCCCACTTGGCGCGTTCGTCCCGCAGGTGTCGGGAAAATTCCTGTGGCGTGCTGGGCATCGGCCAGGCGACCAGTTTCGCAATCGACTGCTGCATCGGCCCGCTGTTGAGCGCGGCCACCGTCGCTTGATTGAGCTTGTCGATGATGGGCTGCGGAGTCTGGGCGGGCGCCATCAATCCGAGCCAGGCCACGATCTCGAAGCCATCCACGCCGGACTGCGCGACCGTGCGCACGCCGGGCAACGTGGCCTCGCCCTTGGGGCCGGTCAGCGCCAGCAGGCGCACCTTGTCGGCCTGCACGAAGGGAAGCGTGGATGGCAGGTCGGGCATGCCGATCTGGACTTCGCCCGCCAGTACGGCGGCCGTGACCTGGCCGCTGCTCTTGTACGGCACATGCACGATGTCGATGCCGGTCATCGACTTGAGCAGTTCCATGCCCAGGTGCAGGGTGCTGCCGTTGCCTGCCGATCCGTAATTGAGCTTGCCGGGGCGTTCCTTGGCGTAGGCAATGAGTTCGGGCAGGTTGCGCACCGGGAGCGCCGGATTGGCAATGATGGCGAAGTTGCTGCCAGCCAGCAACGAGACGGGAGCGAACGCGGTGTCCGCGTCGTACGGCATCTTGGCGGTCATGCTCGGCGAGATGGCCAGGGTGCCGATGGTGCCGAGCAGCAGGTTGTACCCGTCGGCAGGTGCTTGCGCCACCACACTGGAGCCGATCACGCCGCCGGCACCGGGCCGGTTGTCGACCACGATCGGCTGGCCGAGCAACTTGCCCGCATGTTCGGCAATCAGGCGCCCCATGATGTCGCTGACACCACCCGGGCCCAGTGGCACCACCAGCCGGATGGGCCGGTCCGGGTACTCGCCGCTCGCAGACCAGGCAGGTCCGGCAACAAACGGCAGCGCCATGCTGGCGGCCAGCAGGGACCGCCGTGTCGATCCCGCCGTCCGGGTCGTGTTGTGTGTCTGTCGATGCGCCATCGTCGTGTCTCCTAGAAAATCAAGTTGCGGCTGGTGCCGATGTGTTCGCGAACGGCCGCTTGCAGCGCCGCCGCGTCCTGCCTGCGAAACGCATCGAGGATGGCCTGGTTCTCCGCCAGTACCGCTTCACCGCGGGCCGGCACACGGTCGAGCAATGCCACGCCCACCATATGGATCCGGTCGCTGATGCCCTCGATCAGTTTCGACAACAAGGCATTGCCCGAGCGCCGGGCAATGGCCAGATGGAATTTGCGCGCAGCCAGGATGGCGCCGGGCGCGTCGCCTGCGAGAAGGTGTTGCTCGGACTCCGCCAGCATCTGTGCCAGGGACTCGATCCAGACCGGATCGGACCGGCCCAGGGCCAGGCGCGCCGCCTCCAGTTCCAGCACCTCGCGGACACCGAACACGTCGGAGATGTCGGATGCACTCATCACGTGCACGCTGAAACCTCCGGCCGCGTCCTGATCGACCAGTCCGTCCTGGTGGAGCCGACCCAGGGCTTCGCGGACCGGCGTGCGGCTCACGCCGAGCGCAGCCGCCAGTTCCTGCGCACGCAGCCGTTGCCCGGCCCGGAACTGGCCGTTGACGATGCCATTGCGCAGGTAATCGTAGGGCCCGGAAAGCTCCGGGTCGGTGTCGAGCGGTTGCGTCATGGGAGCGACTGTAGACTGCATTCACAGTGAATGCAATGTGAATTCACTGTGAATGCATCATGGTTTTCCCTTAACCCGCGGTTGCCCGACAGGCCAGGCCCGCGACGAACGGACAAGGACAGGGCGACGCGCGATACAGGTGTGCAGCACCATCCGCCGGCTCGGCGGCAACGGTGCCGTGCCATGGGCGGTCGACGCGCCCGCCGGCGCGTCAGCCCCCCA
Organism: Burkholderiaceae bacterium; assembly: GCA_041581405.1. Taxonomy (GTDB): domain Bacteria; phylum Pseudomonadota; class Gammaproteobacteria; order Burkholderiales; family Burkholderiaceae_C; genus CAISIP01. Next base: position 5,441 of record JBFIDI010000116.1, on the reverse strand, counting down.
GCACCGACGTGGCGATACCCACGTACAGCGGAATGCCGAACAGGATGTTGAACGGAAAGGTCAGGCCCAGCGACATACCGATGAACAGCGACGGGTTGGCCTCGGGAATCGCATGGCGCACGACCGCGGGTACGGCGATGTACGACGCGCTGGCGGCCAGCACCATCAGCAGGCCGCCGTCGCCGGCCGACAGGCCGAACCACATGGCCAGCACCAGCGCCATGCCGGCATGCACCAGCGGCGCGGCGATGGCATAGACCAGCACCAGCACCGACTTGCCGCGCAGGCTGCCCATGTTGCGCGCGGCCGACAGGCCCATGTCGAGCAGGAAAAAGGCCAGCATGCCCTTGAACAGGTCGACCGCGAACGGCTGCAGCGCCTTCTGCCCAGACTCCCCGGTGAACAGGCCGACCAGCATTGCGCCGAGCAGCAGCAGCTGGGCGCCGTCGGTCAGCGACTCATGCAGGATCCTGCCCAGCGGCTGGCTGCTCCCGCCGGCCGATGCCTGCTGGCGCACGCGGTTGGCCAGCACCACGGCCATGATGATGGCCGGCGACTCCATCAGCGCCATCGCCGCAGCCATGTGGCCGCCAAAGGCGATGCCGTGGTTGTCCAGGTATTGCACCGCGGTGATGAAGGTCACGGCGCTGACCGAACCGTAGGTCGCGGCAATCGCGGCCGCGTCGAAGCCGTTCAGGAAACGGCGCAGCAGCAGGTAACCCAGCGCCGGCACCAGCGCGGCCAGGAACAGGGCACACAACAGGCTGGTCACGACTTCGCGCGACAGGCCGGAGGCCGCCAGCGCAAAGCCGCCCTTGAGCCCGAGCGCCATCAGCAGGTACAGCGACAGGAAGCGCGCGATCGGTTGCGGGATCTCCAGGTTCGATCGCAGCAGCCCGGCGGCCAGGCCGAACACGAAGAAGAGGATGGCGGGGTCTCGGAAGTTGTCCATGCGGTTGCGGCACGCGGCTCAGGTGGCAAGAGGTCGATCGGCGGGTGGTCGGTCTGCGGCGGCTGCGCCCGCACGCCAAGTCATGACGCGCGGGTGGTTGCCGCCGCACCCCGATTGTCCCCTGTCCGCCCGGTCTGCCCGGCCTGTCGCGGGCCGGTCAACGACAACGCAACCGGTGCAGCGTGACCTCGGGCAGGCAGTTGAGCCGCACGTCGACGACCGACGAGCCACAACCGACCGAGGTGTAACCGGCCAGGGACCGAAAACGCCACGCTCCGCGCACGAAGGCACGCGGCGCCGGCGTCTCGGTGAACACGGGTATGCCACCCGGCAGGCAGATCTGTCCGCCATGGGTATGGCCGCTGAGCATCAGCTGCACGCCCGCCTGTTCGGCCAGCCGGTAAGGCTCCGGCGTATGCGACAACAACACCACGCAGCTGTGGCGCGGAACGCCGGCGAGTGCCTTGTGCAGGTCATGGGTGCGGAAATAATGCGCGTCGTCGATGCCGGCCAGCACGATCGCATCGGCTCCGCGGCGCAAGGACACGGACTCGTTCATCAGCACCGGAAAACCGCGCGCCTCCATGCCCGGCACCATGCGCAGCGTGTCGTGGTTGCCCAGCACGGCATGGACCTGCTCGCCCAGATGCGGACGCAAGCCTTGCAGCGCGTCGAGCACGCCCTGGTAGGGACCGAATCCGTGGAATCGGAAATCGCCGGTCAGCACGCAGGCGTCGAACACCAGGCCTTGCAGGCGCTCGATCAGGTGGCGCTGGAATTCCGCGTCCATGTCCAGGTGGGGGTCGCTGACATGGAGCAACGTGAATCCGTCGAAGCCGGCCGGCAGCCGGTCGAGCCGGACCTCGTTGTGCCGCACCTGGATGTCGAGCACGTTGCGCCGGCCGCGCCCGCGCAGGCCGCTCAGCCGCAGCCCGGCCCGCATCAGGCGGTGCGACAGGCGTGGCGCCGGCGCCCGCATGCCCTCGCGTCGCAGCCGCTGCGCGACGAGTTCGGCCCCGATGCGCCGGCCCAGGGCCTCGAGCGCCTCGCGTTCCGTTGGCGTGCAGTCGGACAGTTGCATGGGCATGGGCGGGCGTGACCGCCCATGCCCATTGTCGCGGACGGGCGGCCGGCCCTAGTTCAGCCGTAACGACGCCGACATCTCGCGCAGTCGCTTGAGATGCTGCTCGGCCAGCTTGCGCCGGCCGCGATCGGTATCCAGCGTGTAGTGGCCGCCCCGGTTGGGCATGTCGAACTGCCCGATCGCGTACAACGCGACCGAACCCTGCGGCGCGAGGAAGACCAGCACACCCACCAGCGCACTTTCGCGTTGCGGCGCGCTGCCGCCGCGACTGCCGAACAGCAGCGAGGCGCCAGGCACATGGTGAACCCGGATCAGCGCCGGACGGCCGGCATGCTCGGTCGGGTCCTCGAGCATCAGTTCCCCGGTCTGCCCCGACGGACTCCAGCGTTGCAGCTCGGCATCGGCCACGCGGGCCAGCAGACCGGCCTCGTCCTGGCCTGCCTTTTGCGCGCCCAGCGGCCGCACCCCGTAACGCCAGGCCTCGCCGAGGTCGGGCACGGAAAAGTTCACTTCGGAGCCGCCATCGGCGTGCCTTGCATCGCGGATCACCGCCGGCTGCTTGATGAACGGATTGCGCATCTCGGGCACGTCGACCCGGAAGCTGCCACCGGGCCCGTGGTAGACACCGGCCCGGATGGAGCCGTCGAGCGCATGGGCGCTGACCATCGCGCACAGACCCAGCAGCGCGACACACAAGCAGCCGGTTCGCATGATGTGGCCCTCCATCGATGCCCGTCGGCCGTGCCCGCGATCACCCACCGCACACACGCGACCGGCGCGAATGATTCTAGGCGGGTCGACGGAAAAAAGGGGACCGGCCGCACACGCCCGATGCGCACGGACGGGCGGTGCACCGGTGCCGGGTCGGCGCGTGCCGGCTGGCCGGCACGGCACGGCACGACACAGGCAGGCGGCGATCAGCGGAACACGACGGTCTTGTGTCCGTCGAGCAGGATGCGGTGTTCCGCATGCCACTTGACGGCGCGTGCGAGCACGGCGCTCTCGACGTCGCGGCCCAGCGTGGTCAACGTGGCCACGTCCATGCCGTGGTTGGCGCGCGCCACGTCCTGCTCGATGATCGGGCCTTCGTCGAGGTCGCCGGTCACGTAGTGGGCCGTCGCGCCGATCAGCTTGACGCCGCGCTCATGGGCCTGCTGGTACGGACGCGCGCCCTTGAAGCTGGGCAGGAAGGAATGGTGGATGTTGATGGCCCGGCCCGACAACTTGCGGCACAGGTCGTCCGACAACACCTGCATGTAACGCGCCAGCACCAGCAGTTCGCCGCCTTCGGACTCGAACAGCTCGAGCAGCTTGGCTTCCGCGGCAGGCTTGGTGTCGGCCTTGACCGGGATGTGATGGAACGGGATGTTGTAACTCGCCGCCAGCTGGTAGAAGTCGCGGTGGTTGGACACGATGGCCCGCACGTCGATCGGCAGCAGGCCCGAACGCACCCGGAACAGCAGGTCGTGCAGGCAGTGCCCGTGCTGCGACACCATGATGACGGTCGGGATCGGCCGCGCCGCCTCGTGGAAACGGGCCTTCATGCTGAACTCGGTGGCCAGCGGCGCAAACGCCTCCTGCATCTCGACCACCGCCCGTGCGTCGCCTTGCTTGAGCTCGAAACACACGCGCATGAAGAACACGCCGGTCACGGCATCGTCGAACTGCGCCGCCTCGACGATGTTGCCGCCCTGGTTCAGCAGGAAACCGCTGACCGCATGCACGATGCCGGGACGGTCGGGGCAGGAAAGCGTAAGGATCAGTCGCATGAAATGGGTCCGTTCGTTGGTGGTGGTTGCACCCGGGGCCACCCCGGGCACGGCATCGAATGCGCGCTAGTCTATGACGGCATATTGCGCCGTCATATGCCGATTGCGACCGGAAATAGGCTTGCCGCGCCGGCCGGCGATTATGATGTGCCGCTGAGTCAACGCCTGCCGGCCGCAGAGGCCGCCAATCGCACATGCATCGACGACCGGGCCACTGCCACCGCGCGATATGAGGTTGCCGTTTGTTTTCCGGCCCAAGCTGGTCGACGCGCTCGCCGGCTACCAACGCGAAAACCTGACGCGCGACATCGCCGCCGGCATCACCGTGGGTGTGGTCGCCCTGCCGCTGGCGATGGCCTTTGCCATCGCCAGCGGACTCAAGCCCGAGGCCGGCCTGTTCACCGCCATCGTCGCCGGTTTCCTGATCTCGCTGTTCGGCGGCAGCCGGGTGCAGATCGGCGGGCCGGCCGGCGCCTTCATCGTCATCGTCTACGGCATCGTCGAACGCTACGGCGTGGCGAACCTGATCATCGCCACCGCGATGTCGGGCGTGATGCTGTTCCTGCTCGGCCTGTTCCGCCTCGGCGTGCTGGTGCGTTTCATACCGGTCGCGGTCGTGATCGGGTTCACCAACGGCATTGCGGTATTGATCGGCCTGTCGCAGATCAAGGACATCTTCGGACTGCAGGTCGACAAGGTCCCGGCCGACCTGTTCGGCATGGTGACGACCTTGTGGGGCGCCGCCTCCAGCGTCAACCCGATGGCCGTGCTGGTGGCGGCCCTGTCACTGGCATGGATCCTGGTGTGGGAACGCATGCGCATCGGCTGGGCACGCGGCTCCGGGCTGGCGGCGCGGCTGGCCTTGTTGCCGGGCACCATCGTCGCACTGGTGCTGGCGGCACTGTCGGCCTACCTGCTCGACCTGCCGGTGGAGACCATCGAGAGCCGCTTCGGCGGCATCCCGGCCAGCCTGCCAGAGTTCGCGCTGCCGTCGTTCGACTGGTCGACGGTACGTTTCCTGCTGGTGCCGGCGTCGACGCTGGCCGTGCTCGGCGCCATCGAATCGCTGCTGTGCGCCCGTGTCGCCGACACCTTCACGCGCGACCGCCACGATCCGAACCAGGAACTGATGGCCCAGGGCATCGCCAATGTCGTCACGCCGTTCCTCGGCGGCATGCCGGCCACCGGCACCATCGCGCGCACCGTCACCAACATCAAGAGCGGCGCGACCTCGCCGGTCTCGGGCATCGTGCATGCGGCCACGCTGCTGCTCATCGTGCTGGCGGCCGCGCCGCTGGCGGGAACCATCCCGTTGGCCTGCCTGTCGGCCATCCTGCTGTACGTGGCCTGGAACATGGGGCAATGGAAGGAATTCGCGCAGCTGCGCAACTTCCGCATGCCGTACCGGGTCACGCTGCTGGCCGTGTTCACGCTGACCGTGGTGCTCGACCTCACGGTGGCGGTCGAGGTCGGCCTGGTCGTGGCCTGCCTCACCTTCATCTACCGCATCTCCAGCCTGTCGCGGTGCGAGCGCCTGACCGGAGAACAACACGGCGAACTGGCGCGCGCCGGCGACGGCGCGCAGGCGCACCGTCTGTACGGCGCCTTGTTCTTCGGCGCGGTCAAGCTGGTAGAG